>DAOWAK010000180.1 GCA_030634605.1 Sedimentisphaerales bacterium | reverse complement strand
TGGGTCAGGCTGCCAAAGGGCAATTGAGCCATCGCACTGGTATCCAGGCTGAATTTGACACCGATGGATTCACCGAGCCGGTCGAAGGCGCTTTCGAGGGTGATGTTGCGAAAGTCGATTTTGGCAGGTTTGTTCAGCAACTGTTCAATCTGGGGCGGAGAAGTTTCCTGAGCCAGACAAGCCGGCGCCAATAGCCAACCCATAGCAATTACTGAGGCAGCCAGAAAAAAGCAGCAAAGTCGATTGCGGCAGCAGTTGTTCATATCAGGTGCTCCCGTTAAATAAAACCCCAAACATGCTGGTTGATTTTCGAGATTTTGTTGTTTTTTGTTTCAAAGCCGGTGCGCCGGTAAAAGCGATTACTTCACCGGGACCTTCGTGATAAGAAATTGCCGACTCGGCCATAGCTAACGTCGAATCAGGCATCAGGGAGACGCTGACGTTTCGGACGATATTGCTGTCAAAGGTTTGGGGTGTCTGAGCGAGCAGAACAAAATTATTCTGTTTGGTGCCTGTATTCGTGCCGTCAGCATTGACAACAGTTTTTTCCACGTTGCTATCGGGTTTCGAAGTCTGATTTTGTGCCTCAGTGAAAAACAACGCCAGGGCGGCAATAACCAAAGCCGCCGCGGCAGAGAGTGGTATCAGGGTATGGCGGAAAAATGATCTGGTTTTTCGCAGCAATGTCAGGTCGATGGCCCGGTTGACGTTTTGAGTGAAACCGCTCAAGTCCAGATTTTCCAAGGCATCGGGCAGCTTTTCCAGCCGATGATTGAGCTTCCTGTATTGCTCAAGCAAATCCCGAGCCTGGGGATCGGACCGCAAGAGCTTATCCAGCTGCGCACGCTCAGCCGTGCTCAGGTCCGGATCATCGAAACGACTGATCAACATTTCATTTTCTTTATTTACCATAATTTTTTCTCCCGGCTCCGACCGGAACAATTTCAATTTATTCGCTCTGACAAAATGAGTTTTCAGCAGGACAAAAGGCCTGCAATCATTATTGTTGACGTATTTTGTTTGGGGCTCTTATAGCATTTTTTTCAACTGGTTTTTCAACCGCCGCCGAGCTTCAAAAACCGACCACTTCACGGTTTGCAGGCTGCAGTTCATCATCTCGGCGATTTCCTTCTGGGGCATTTTTTCTACCGTAAACAGCTCCAGCGGAACTCTCAGGTTATCAGGTAAATCGTCAATTGCCTGACGCAAAGCCACATTTAATTCGCGAGCAGTAAGCTGCTGATAGGCGGTCGGCTCGTCGTCGGCAATCTGAGCCGCATAATTCACTTTTTCGTTACCGCTGTCAGTGGCGGCAACCTGATCGATAGAAATCCTGGGCAACCTGCTGCGGCTGCGACGGTAATTTAATGCCTGATTGGATACGATTCTCATAAGCCAGGGCCCGAAACGTTTCGGCTCGTTCAACTGGGCCAAAGCCTGGTAAGCCTTAAGAAAAGCATCCTGGGCCACTTCCATCGCATCATCCAGGTTATTCAGCAATCTCAATGCCACAGCAACAGCAGGCCTCTGGTAACGACCGATAAGCTCGTCGAATGCCTGGCGTTGCCCAGCCAAAGCTGCCTTGACCAAATGTTCATCATCATCACTCACTCAGTTGTTCCACCTTGGTTGACATTATACTAGACAACTGAATTGGGACAAAGTTGGATTTTTGTTCCTTTGCGATTAAGATATTTTTGTTAATTCCCTATCAGCGACAATTTCGTAATTCCCTGTGAAATAAGCATTAATGTTATTTTCGGCTTCGAATCGCCGCTCAGGCACCTGTGGAATTGTCATCTTTCTGTAAAATATCCTGTTGAACCTCAGCATGGCGAAACCGTGATTGGAGATGTTTTTGCCATAACTTTCGTAGCGGGCTGCTGAACGCATACGCCAAAAAAGCAATAGCAGCCGTCAGTTGCAGCTTCAGAATCAGACACAGAACCACCAGGAAAACCTTAACCAAGTGGGATAATGACCGTTGTCCCCTGACATAATGGTTTATCAGGTGCCGATAAGGGATTCGGCTCACCATCAGCAGGCTGACAATCATTGTCAGGATCGGCAGAGAGTAGATGATTAGTTTTGAGCCAAAGCAAGCCAGTTTAGGCACTTCTGCCTGGATTTCCGGGACCAGGTCGCTATAGAGCAGCACCAGTGAGGCAACCACGCCTGCAGCAGCAGGGGTAGGAAGCCCGGCAAAGCCGCTGTGGTCGGTTTTTTCGGGGGAATGCTCGACATTGAAACGTGCTAACCTCATTGCAGCACAACAGATATAAGCGGTGGCCGCCAGCCAGATAAGTTTGCCAGGTATCGTGGCAAAAACCGGGCTGACCGGGCTGACCATGTCTTTCAGGCCGCTTTCCACCAGCCGAAGCATCAGAAACGCCGGCGCCAATCCGAAGCTGACCATGTCCGCCAGGGAATCCAGCTGAGCACCAAAACCGCTTGCGCCTTGGGTCAAACGGGCTAAAAAGCCGTCCAGGCCGTCGCAGATCATCGCCAGAAAAATCATCCACGCAGCGGCGGCAAAATAGGTTAATTCGGGATTTTTCCACCAAAGTTCGTGGGGATCGTCGAGTCCTTTTGAGGAAAAATGGATAGCTGCAAAACCGAAAATCAGATTCAGCAGCGTCATCAGCGATGGCAGAACCGCAACCCGGCTGAGCCTTTTGTAAGAGCGTTCCCTTTTTTCCTTCTTTTTACGCGCCATATCAATATCTAGCGATTTTCGCTTTCCCCAGGTTAAAGCTTAGGCAATAATTTCTCTAAACCATTCATATATAAATGTTTACAAAAACGCTTGCCCGGTATCCCTGTTGTGTCAGACACAGGTATTATGCCTGGTTTTACGAAGAGGGGCGATTCTAAGTCCTATTACTGTTGTCGTCAAGTTGATAGCGAACCATTAGTGTTTTGCCGGCACGGACGACATCACCCTTTTTCACCAGAATCTGGGCTTTTTCGTCCCGAGGCAGGTAAAGTTCAGTCCGAGAGCCGAATTTTATCATCCCGTATCGCTCTCCTGCCGCCAAATCATCGCCCACCCCACAGCCGCAAACTATTCGTCGGGCAATCGCCCCGGTAATCTGTTTCACCAGGATCATCCCCGCCGGATGCTCCGGGCATTCCATTCCCACACTGTTTGCCTCATTCTCCGCCGATGCCGCCTCGCTTCGCAGAGCGTTCAGGCATTTGCCGGGATGATGTTTAATATATTTAACGGTTCCCCTGCAGGGCGCTCGGTTGATGTGAACATCGAACACACTCAGGAAGATTCCAATGCGAATGGCGGGACGCTGGAGGTATTCATTTTCATCCGGAAAAGTAATATCAGTAACCTTCCCGTCAGCCGGGGATAACAGAATGTCCTTCTCGGCTGGAATCTCGCGGTGCGGATCGCGAAAAAACGCCAGCACCGCCAGAATCAGCACCGCCGCGGCCAGTTGTGGCACAGGACTTGCCCAGGGCCAAACCTGCCCTGCTACCCCAGCCAAACCCAGCAGGATCAGCGGCATTACGATTAGTTGTGGTTTTCCATAAGGAGTCAGTGTTAATTTCATGGGTTTTCCCGGGTTTTTTTTGCAATTCCAGCCATTCTGGAATATTATCGCCGCTAGCTGCTTTGCATTCAAGAAATGTTTTTTGATACCTCTCGGCAAACACCCGGATTGTTTCAGCAGTTACGTGTGAAAGAGAAAAATGAAATAAATCAGTCAATCAGCTCAGGAACAATTATCCGGTAACATAGCAACTTGTTTGGAATTGTTACCAAGGCAATTTTGTCAGGAGCTCAAAAAAAGAAAGGTAGTTAACCATGTACAGTGATATTGCAGATGTAATCGCAAGGGAGATTCTCGATAGCCGGGGTAACCCGACTGTGGAAGTGGACGTCCTGCTCGATGACGGTTCTTTTGGACGGGCGGCGGTCCCTTCCGGAGCCAGCACCGGTGTCCACGAAGCTGTCGAACTTCGCGATGGCGATCCCAAACGCTATCTGGGCAGGGGCGTCACCAAAGCCGTTAATAACGTCAACAAAAAGATCGCCCCGGTGGTAATCGGCCTCGACGCCCGCGACCAGGAAGGCATCGACAATTTGATGATCAAGCTCGACGGAACCGCCAACAAAGCCAAGTTCGGCGCCAACGCTATCTTAGGCGTCTCCCTGGCCGTGGCCAAGGC
>DAOWAK010000139.1 GCA_030634605.1 Sedimentisphaerales bacterium | reverse complement strand
CGGGGGCCTAAGGTCTAACAAGAGGAAGCGTGTAAATGGCGTATAAGAAATGGACAGCCTCACTTGACCAACTCAAGCCTTACCCACGTCACGGCTCGAAGTTGGCCGGCAAATTTGTAAACTGCCTAATGTGGGGCGGAAAGAAGTCTGTAGCCCAAAGGCTCTTTTATGATGCCTTACAGATCATTGGCAAACGTATTAAGGATGTCCCGCCGCTTGAGGTTTTTGAAACAGCGATCAGCAACGTTAAGCCGCTTATTGAAGTGCGCTCCAAACGTGTTGGTGGTGCCAGCTATCAAGTTCCTATGCAAGTGAAACCGTTACGGCAGCAGGCTTTGGCCTTTCGCTGGATTTTAGCCGCTGCTCGCGGCAAAAGCGGAAAACCTATGGCGGTTTGTCTGGCTGACGAACTAGTTGCCTCCTATAAGAAGGAAGGCAATGCCATGACAACGCGTGATAATGTTCACCGTATGGCTGATGCCAACAAGGCTTTCGCGCATTTTGCCTGGTAATATATTCGTAGAAAATTTACTGCCACAATCGGGATCAGTATATCCCCGATTGTGGCAGTTTTGTATATCAGCGGTTTTAACCATTCAGGTTATATCGCTGTCTGTTTGGCAATTTTAGCCGACACTTTGGAATCAGAATTTGTCTATCATTATGGTTTTAGCTGTAGCTTAGGTAACTGATTATGGATTCAGACCTTACGAAAATTCGCAACATTGGCGTCATGGCTCATATCGATGCCGGCAAAACCACGGTTACTGAGCGAATCCTCTATTTTACCGGTAAGACCCATAAAATCGGTGAAGTTCACGACGGTACCACGGTTATGGATTATCTCGTAGAGGAGCAGGAGCGGGGGATTACCATTACTTCGGCAGCAACAACGTGCCCCTGGCAGGGCTACACGATTAATCTTATCGATACTCCCGGTCATGTAGATTTCACGGTTGAGGTGGAACGTTCGCTTTGTATTCTCGATGGGGCGGTTGCGGTTTTTGACGCCAGTGAAGGTGTTCAGGCTCAGTCTGAAACAGTTTGGCGGCAAGCCCAGAAATACAAAGTGCCTTGTATCTGTTTCATCAACAAGATGGATAAGGTTGGGGCTGATTTTGAGATGTCAGTGAAAAGCCTGCAAAACCGGCTGTTGGCCAATCCAGTTCCCGTTCAACTACCCCTGGGAGCTGATAGCAGCTTTCGGGGTTTTATTGATTTACTCGAAATGAAAGCCCTGGTTTTTCAGCAGGAAAAAGTGGGGTCCAATTATGAAATCGAGGAAATACCCGCCGAATTGCGGGCTGATGCTGAACAGGCCCGCCACGACATGATCGAAAAGGCGGCCGAGTTCGACGATGAGTTGATGGAAAAATACATCCATGATGAGCCTTTGACCAATGAAGAAATTGTTAAAGGGCTGCGGGCGGGAACTCTGGCGAGTAAGCTCCATCCGGTATTGTGCGGTTCTGCTTTGCAGAGTATCGGTTCACGAAAACTGCTGGACGCGGTAACCACTTATCTGCCCAGTCCCCTGGATTGCCCTGTGATTCAGGGTAATGTTCCGGGCAAAGAAAACAAAACGATTGATTGCTCCTGTGATCCTGATGGCCCGCTGGTGGCGATGGCTTTTAAGATTATCTCCGATCAGCATGGCGGTCTGACCTATACCAGAATTTATTCCGGCACCCTGAGCACTAATACCAAAATCCTCAACAGCTCACGTGACCGCAAGGAAAACGTCAGTAAAATTTACCTGATGCACGCGGATGACCGAATAGCACGGTCGCAAGCCCGGGCGGGGGGCATTGTTGCCTTGGTCGGTCTGAAAAACACGCTTACCGGCGACACTTTATGCCTGCCGAAAAATCCCATCGTGCTGGATTCCATCGAATTTCCCGAGCAGGTGATCAGTTTGTCGATTGAGCCGGGTTCTGCCGGAGAACGCCAGAAACTTGCCGAAGCCCTGGACATCCTCAAACGGGAAGACCCCAGTTTTTCGGCAAAATACAACGAAGAGACCGGGCAGACCATTATTTCCGGAATGGGGGAGCTGCACCTGGAAATCCTTCAGCACAAGCTGACCAGGGACATGAAAGTGGACGTGCTGGTGGGCAGACCGCGGGTTGCTTATAAGGAAACTATTTTGCAAAAGGCTCAGGGCGAGGGTAAGTTCATCCGTCAGACGGGCGGGCGGGGGCAATTTGGGCATGTAATTATTTCGGTTGAACCTAATAAACCAGAACCAGAGCAGGATCATCTGGTTTTTGAGAATAAAGTTGTCGCCGGGACTATCCCTAAAGAGTACATACCCGCGGTAATTACTGGAATTACCGATGCTGCTTCCAGTGGAATTCTGGGTGGTTTCCCGGTAATTGACCTGAAAATTACCATACTGGACGGCTCTTTTCATACGGTGGATTCTTCCGATATAGCTTTTCAGCAGGCGGGAGCATTGGCTTTTAGCGACGCGGTCAAACAGGCCGGGCCAGTACTGTTAGAGCCGATAATGTCGCTGCAGGTGGTAACACCAGAACAGTTTTATGGTGTGGTTCAGGGGGATTTATCGCGAAAACGGGCGGTAATCAACCATACCGACCAGCGAGGGCAGTTTCGGATTATCGATGCCAGTGTACCGCTGGCGGAGATGTTTGGCTACGCCTCGGACCTGAGGGGCAGTACCCAGGGGCGGGCCTCCTATACCATGGAGCCGAATAAATACGAACCCATGCCCGAGCAATTATCTAAAAAAGTTTTAGAAACTGCCTATTGACACATAGGTGATTTTTCTGTATATTGATCGGACTGTACCTGGGCGAGCGGGATAAGGATTATCTCGCGTTAGTGTAAGGTGTTGCCAAACCTGGCTTTATATGGATATTAGGTTTGGCCCTTCGGTGGGGCATACCTTAAGGGTTTTCATCGAAAAACCCTGCACTCTGGCTAGCCTTTTCGGTTATCCGTTTTAGGCGTAGGATTTTTCAGGAATATTTCGCCAAATTGAGCGATTTTCTTGAAAATTTAGGTTGACTCGTAGCGATGACTCGCTATTCTAGCAAGTCTATCTAAATTGTTGCTAGTGCAGCAAGTTAGGGAACTTGTAGTTTATAATCGCGGCCTCTGACCGGTTGCGGCAGTGGCATAAGGATTTTGTATAATTTTTCTGTGAGGTTTGGCTTGTGGATACCGAAAGAATCCGAATTCGCATGGAAGCCTATGATCATCGTTCTTTAGATGCATCGGCTAAGGAAATTGTGGAACATGCCCGGAGAACGAACTCCCGGGTCTCTGGACCAATCCCTCTGCCTACACGTATCGAGCGTTATACGGTATTGCGCTCGCCTCACATTGATAAGAAGTCACGTGAGCAGTTTGAAATGCGTACCCATAAACGCCTGATAGATATTTTTGACGCCAACCCGCGTACGATTGAAGCACTTAATCGTTTGGTGGTACCGGCGGGAGTATTTGTTAAAATTAAGGTTTGATGAAATTTGAAGCGTGTCAGTTTGTTTTCTGACGCGTTTTTTTATGACTAAGATTTGGGTACACAGTAGCAGCGACGGAAAGAATAAGCCATGGTAACATCGCTTTTGGGAAAAAAAGTTGGAATGACTCGGGTTTATAATGACAAGGGTGTCATTGTTCCCGTTACGGTTCTGCAGATGGGTCCCTGCACGGTAATGCAGGTTAAAACCGAGCAGACCGACGGGTACAACGCCTTACAGTTGGGATTCGGTGAGATCAAGAAATCCCGCCAGAAGGATCCCCAGAAGGGTCACGCTAAAAAAGCCAACACTGATCCGAAGTCGTTTGTGCGTGAAGTTCGTCTCGACGATGAGCCGCAACAGCAGTTAGGTGACCAGTTGAAGGTCGACGTTTTTGCGGACATCAAATACGTAGATGTGGCGGGAACGAGCAAGGGCAAGGGTTTTGCCGGTGTAGTGAAACGGCATGGCTTTAAGGGTCAGTTGGCCAGTCACGGTGTTGAAAGAAAACACCGTAGCCCCGGATCGATCAGTGTGGTTTCCGGTAACACCGGGCGTAGTATCCGCAAGGGCAAGAAGATGGCCGGCCACATGGGCTGCGAAAGAAAAACCACCAAGAACCACCAGGTGATTGGCGTTGACGTTGAAAATAATTTGCTAATTGTTAAAGGCCCCGTGGCCGGTTCGAATAATGGATATGTTACGGTCTCGCAGGCAAAAACTAAAAAATAACCTGATTTGAGGCTCGCTCACAAGGGCGAAATTTATGATAGATTTACCAGTTTACAATCAAGACGGAAAAGAAGTTGATCGGATGCAGGTTGACGAGAATCTGCTCGGCGGCAAAGTCAGACCGGCTTTGTTGAAGCAGGCCTTGGTGATGTACCTGGCCAATCGTCGGCAGGGCACCGCCACGACCAAAAGCCGTGGTATGGTAGCCGGCTCGACTGCCAAGCTCTATCGCCAAAAGGGCACCGGCCGGGCTCGTATGGGTGCTTCCCGTACGGTCGTGCGGCGCGGCGGCGGAGTGGCATTTGCCAAGCAGGTTCGTGATTTCAGTCTACGGATGCCTAAGAAGCAGCGTCAACTGGCCCGGAATTCTGCTATCCTGGCGAAATTACGCAGTGAAGACGCTCTGATCGTCGATCAGCTCAGCTTCGATGCTCCGAAAACCAGCCAGTTTGTCACGGTTCTCAAAAATCTCAACGTGGACCGCAGCTGCCTGGTTGCTACCGAAGCTTATGATGTCAATGTTTATAAATCGTTGCGGAACATCCCGAAGATTGAATCGCTGGAAGTTTCGCAACTGAATGCCGGAGATATACTGCGGCGGAAAAAGTTACTGTTAACTCGTG
>DAOWAK010000132.1 GCA_030634605.1 Sedimentisphaerales bacterium | reverse complement strand
GAGTTTGGCGTATTGGAGGTCGAGGGTTTTTCGGGCGCCGGTGTTGAACTGGATGACGACGAAGCAGTGATCGCGGTCGGGCGTGATGGATTGGACTCGGCCGAGGCCGAATTTGGGGTGGCGGACGAGCTGGTTGGGCTGGAAGTTAATGTCTGACCGGGTGGTGGTGGAGATTTGGGAGTCATCATCAGAGGTTGGGGGACGTTTCCGGGCGGATTTTGGTGAATTGTTCCACTGGTTGGGGCGGTGCTGGTTTTGGGAAGAGATTCGGCGAACCGGTTGGTAGTCGTTCTGGAAATCGTTGTAATCCTGGGAATCTTCATCCGGTGCGGCAGATTGCTGGAAATCGAGGCCCTGGAGGTTGCGGAGGAAATCAGAGCGAATGGTAGCTAGCGCGACGCCCTGATTGGTGCGGCGGCGGGCGTAACTGAGGCGTAATTTTTGCTGAGCTCGGGTCATGCCGACAAAGAGCAGGCGGCGTTCTTCTTCGAGGCTGTCTTCGGAGTCGAGGCTGCGGGCGTGAGGGATCAGGCCGTTTTCAACTCCGATGATGAGCACGGCGGGGAATTCGAGGCCCTTGGCGGCGTGGAGGGTCATGAGCGAGACGGAGCCGCTTTCAGCGTCGTAGGCGTCGGAATCGCTGACCAGGGCGATCTGCTGGAGGTATTCAGCCAGGGAGGATTCTTCGGAATCGTCATCGTATTGGGCGGCGGAGTTGACAAGTTCGCAGACATTGGCGTGGGGGTTTTCGTTTTTGTCGGCTTTTAGCATGGATTCCATGCCGGTTTTTTCGTAGGTGGCCTGGACAATCTGGCGGACGGTTTGGTTGAGGTCTTTTTGCAGGGCAGTGATGATGGCAACGAATTTCTTGATGCGGGTGCGGGCGGCATTGGCGAGGGTGGATACCTGGTCGATGTTGTTGAGGATTTGCCAGAGTTCTATGCCGGTGCTGTCGGCGTGGTCAAAGATGCGTTTGATGGTGGTCTGGCCGATGCCGCGGGTGGGGCGGTTAATGACGCGTTTGATGGCGACCTGATCGGAAGGATTGATGAGCAGGCGGAGGTAGGCGATCATGTCTTTGATTTCTTTTCTCTGGAAGAATTCGACGCCGCGGACGATCTGGTAGGGGATGGCGGCGCGGCGGAGTGCTTCTTCGAGAGGGCGGCTCATGGAATTGACACGATAAAAGACCGCCATTTGTCGATATTCGAGCTTTTGTTTTTTAGCAGCCTGGAGCCAATCGGTCATGCCACGGGCTTCATCGTATTCTTCATCGAACTCGGCTAATTCGCAGGGGCAGCCGGGGGGCAGGGACGTGAAGAGTTTTTTGTTTTTACGTTTTTTGTTGGCGCGGATGAGTTGATCAGCCAGGTCGAGCACTTGAGGGGTACTGCGGAAGTTTTCTTCCAGGCGGACGATTTGGGCCTCGGGGTAGTCTTTTTCGAAGGCGAGAATGTTGCCGATGTCGGCGCCGCGCCAACCGTAGATAGACTGGTCGGGGTCGCCGGTGGCGCAAAGGTTGCGATGGTTCAGAGCCAGGCCGCGGGCGATCTGGTACTGGCAGTGGTTGGTGTCCTGATACTCATCGACCAGGACGTAACGGAAGCGTTGGTTGAGCAGGTCGCGCAGTTCAGCATCCTGGAGCAGTAGTGCGAGTTTCATGAGCAGGTCGTCGAAATCTAGAGCACCGTTTTGCTTGAGCTGCTTTTGGTAGGCGGAGTAGATGAGGGCGACTTTCTGGCCTCGGAAATCGGTGCGTCGGCCGGCGAATTGTTCGGGCGTTTCGAGGTCGTTTTTGCAGGCGCTGATCTGGTTGAGCATCTGGGCAGGGGGAAAGTTCTGGGGGTCGAGTTCGATTTTTTTGGTGGCGTCGCGGATAGCGCTGCGCTGATCGGCATCATCGTAGATACTGAAGTCGGCAGGCAGATCGGCTTTTTCGTGGAATTCGCGGAGCAGCCGGGCAGCCAGGCTGTGGAAGGTGCAGATGGTGGCGCCGCGGGGCAGATTGAAAGCGGCGATTCGCTGGCGCATTTCTTCGGCGGCTTTGTTGGTGAAGGTGATGGCCAGGATGTTGTAAGGCGAGATGCCCTGATGGATGAGGTGGGCGATGCGGTGGGTGATGACGCGGGTTTTTCCGGAGCCGGGCCCAGCCAGGACCAGCAGTGGCCCATCGACGTGAGTGACAGCCTGTTGTTGGGCAGCGGTGAGTTTTGCCAGCAATTCATCCATGATGTTTATTTCATCCCTGATTCCATTCCTTTGGGCCTGTGTATTATGTAAACGTTCAGCAAAAGCTAAACTATTATTTATACCCGTAAAACAGCTTTGGTGCAAATGAGGAATTTGTACCGATTGCAAAATAGGGTTAAGGGGTGCTGATTTCGAGGCGGGCCAATCGCTCAGGAGGAGGATTTGCCGCTGAAGTCGAACAGGGACTGGGTTTTCAGGATAGCCTGCTGTTCGGGGAAAGCGTGAAAGGTGTGCAGTTGGAGTTCGTCCTGGCGGGCTTCGTAATCGAGGTAGCTAAAGGGAGCGAGATCGCCGCGGGACCATTGGGGAAACGGCACATAAATGCCGCGTTTTTTTCCGGCGGTGGTCAGGTCGCTATGGCATTGGCGGAAGAGGTTGACGCTCATGTTCTCGGCCTGGAAATTAACCATGTATTTATGGTTTTGGGACCAGGAACATTTGTGGCTTTTCTCGCCGCGGAACGGAAGCTGACGGACCAGGCCCCTGGTGGGGAGCATTTGTTCGGGCGGGCAGATCAACTCGGTTATGCAATCTTTTCCGCTGAAGACGCTGATGACGTGGCCGCAGTCGGTGATCCAGATCATTACTTCGTAATCGCATTGGAAAAAATGGCGCGAACGATGAATGTTGAACAGCTCCGGATGAAGCGGGCGCTGAAACACGTAGAAGGTCAACTCACTTATCGATTGTTCTATTCGGGGCGAATCCATTGTTCTGCTTCCAATGTTAAAAGTGTTTAGCTTTAAGTTGCCTCGTAAATGGTCTTGTTTACCGCAATTTCCATTATAATCTCGACCCGGCAGGGGGGGCAAGGGATTTTACGGTTTTCAGTGTTAATAAGTGAAAAATAGGGTTATCGGTCGTTTGTGAAATATAGCTTTAGCGAGGCTGAAATCACGATAATTTACCAGCTTTCGCTGGACCGGCTTCTGGCAGAGCCCTATCGAGACGTTGGCCTTTATCGCCCATTCTGCCAAAGATTACAAATTCCTGTACTATTAAATTAAAATTTTGTTGTCGGTGTGATTAGTGAAATGGTATTCGGGTAAATGGAATTATCTATTGCATTGCCATGCGAGATTAAGGGTCGCAAAAAGGACGGACCGAAACTCCTGAGGGGGGGGCACTTTTGACTGAGAGGGACAGAGGAATTAATCAGAAGGAGAGTTTCAGCATAAGATCAGCATAAGAGAGGGGGCTTAGAGGGTAAGTTTGAAGCCTTCCTGGAACTTTGAAGCGACGCCGAGACTGGTGAACGCGGGCTGATCATCCGTTGCCGGATTGTGAATTTTCTCGGTGCGAATAACTTTTCCGGTAGTGGCGAATTTGCCGTGCATGGGGAAACGTGCGTCTCCGGGAGGAACGCCGACTTCGAGAGCCATGATGTCGCCGGTTTTGATGTTTTCGCAGGTGGTTTCAAAATAAACACCACCCGTGCTGACATTGACGGTCATGGTACGCGCGACACCGGGTCTGCCCATGTCGGTTTTATAATATTCCAACGGCAGCCGCAAATTTAACCGGCGATACTGCCTTTTTTCTTTGAAATCTGTTTGAACCATTTAACTATCATGCTCAGCCAAGACCCCAACCGATCCAGGCGATCTTGCATGCCCCAATTTCACAACCAATTTCCTCTTATCCAAATAACGATAACCGCAAAGTTGGTGCCAAAGACCAAAAGGATGTACGGTTTTTCTCCGACGGTCGTAACTTACTATTTTTCCGGGAGTAATGCGATTACAAAGTGGGAATATATTACGGGTAATGTCAACCGGCCGACACTGACAACGTTGTCTGAGCACAACGCAGGGCGGGCTGAAGTGCGGTTAAGCCCTTGTGGAATAGGTAGATATGCTAATGGATACCAGTGTTGCCAAATAACAACCATGGTTTCGTTATATCCACGATAATCCATCCAGATTCACTAATCGTTATAATCAGAATCATCAATTTTTAACAAATAATCGGTTAGAAATGTTAGATTATTCGATAATTACAATTTATTGGAACAGTTAAGTGGCAGCTGGACAGCCAATCAAGTGGGTTTTTCATAGCCGGGGCTCCTTGCCGATGAGGATCAGAGGCCCAGCGGAGGTCCTCAGCGTAGAATTCGCGATGAAAATGTGCATATTGGTTAGGATTTCGTTTGGTTGAAAAATTCTTTGACATTAAAAAGCGGGTGGGTATCATCGTAGTGCAGTTGGTTTTTCCGAAAATTATTATTGTATAAACCCTGCATTCAAGAAGGTTGCTGATATTACAGTGAGTTCAGTTGCGGTTATTCCAGCCCGATACGCGTCAACGCGATTTCCCGGCAAGCTCCTCGCCCAAGAGACGGGTAAATACCTGTTGGAGCACGTTTACGAGAGGGTCTGTCTGAGCCGGCGGGTGGCAAAAGTGCTCATTGCGACCGATGACGAGCGGATTGGCAAAGCTTGTGATGAATTTGGGGCACCCTGGCGGATGACCAGCCCGACTCACCCGAGCGGAACGGACCGGATCGCCGAGGTTGCCGCTGAGATTGATGCCGAAATAATCGTTAATGTTCAGGGTGATGAGCCGGATATCGATCCGGAAAACATTGATGCCTTGGTGGAATTGCTGGAGACCGACGATCAAGCGGATATGGCGACGCTGACCGCGGTATTTGGCCCCGGCCAGGATGTCCGAAATCCCAACGTGGTCAAGGCGGTGGTAGCAGGCAACGGGCATGCGTTGTATTTTTCGCGTTGGCCGATTCCGTTTGGCCGAGACGCCGGGGGAGTGGACAGCTCTTCGGTGCTTTATCGTAAGCACCTGGGGATTTACGCTTATCGGCGGGAGGCGTTGTTGAAACTGAGCCAAATGGAGCCGACTTCGCTGGAGAAGGCCGAAAAACTGGAGCAGTTGCGGGCCCTGGAGAACGGCCTGATTATCG
>DAOWAK010000268.1 GCA_030634605.1 Sedimentisphaerales bacterium | reverse complement strand
TGGTTAAATTTCTTCTTAAAATAACCAGTGCAAATCCGTGTCTAATCTTCTTAATTCTCTGAGCCCTCTGTGGCTTCTTGAATTTCTTAAAAAAATCAGTGTTAATCCGTGTCTAAAACTCTTAAATTCTTTTGTGCTTTTTGCTTCTTAGTCCCGATTTATCGGGATGGCTAACAAAAATCCACGGATATCAAACAAATCAAACTTCTTTTTCCTCGATCCACGCCATCATCTTACGCAACTTCCGCCCCACCTGCTCAATTTTACTATCGTGATCCATCTCATAAAGCGCGTTGAAATTCTTCTTACCCGAATCCACTTCGCTGATCCATTCCTTGGCAAACTTACCCGAACAAATCTCATCCAGCACCTTCTTCATTTCCGCTTTAGTCTCGTCGGTAATAATCCGCGGCCCACGCGTCAGGTCGCCATACTCAGCCGTGTTGGAAATGCTGTAACGCATATAGCTCAGTCCGCCCTGGTACATCAAATCCACAATCAGCTTCACTTCATGCATACATTCAAAATACGCAACTTCCGGCTGATAGCCGGCTTCCACCAGCGTCTCGAACCCCGCCTTGATCAGACTGGTCAAACCGCCGCACAGCACCACCTGCTCACCGAACAAGTCCGTCTCGGTCTCTTCCTTGAACGTCGTCTCCAATACCCCCGCCCGTGCTCCGCCGATACCATTGGCCCAGGCCAAAGCAATCTGCTTGGCGTCGCCGGTCGAATCCTTTTCCACCGCTATCAGACAAGGTACTCCGCCGCCCTTTTCATACTCACTCCGCACCAGGTGGCCCGGCCCTTTCGGCGCGATCATCACCACATTGACACCTTCCGGCGGCACAATGTATTTAAAGTGAATATTAAACCCGTGACAAAATCCCAACGCCTGACCCGCCTGAATGTTCGGCGCCACCTCAGCTTCATAAACCTTCGTCTGCAACTCGTCCGGCAACGTCACAATTATCAACGCCGCTCCCTTGATCGCCTCGGCCGCCGGCTTCGGATCAAAACCATGTTCCTGGGCCAACTTGAAATTGTCCGTTCCTTCCAACTCCGCCACCACCACGTCCAACCCACTGTCCCGAAGGTTCAAACTGTGCGCGTGACCCTGACTGCCGTAACCCAACACTGCTATTTTCTTGCCCTCTAACGCGGTTTTGGGGGCATCCTTTTCGTAATACATCACAGCTTCACTCATCATTAATTCTCCTTGGCTTGGGGGCGCGGGCTTCTGGGATGACGCGGCATAGCGATGATTCCCGTCCGCGCCACATCTTTGACTCCATAAGGCCGACACATATCAATAAAAGCTTCTATTTTTTCTTCCGGACCGGTCACCTCAACCATAACAAATTTCGGCCCGATGTCCACCACTTTTGCCTGAAACATCTCAATTAGCGACTGAATCTCCGTACGCTTCTCCGGAGGCGCCGCCACCTTAACCAGCATCAAATCCCGCTGTACCAGGTTCTCTTCCGTCCAGTCGTGCACCTTCACCACCGGGATAATCTTTCCCAGCTGCTTGCGAACCTGCTCGATCGTGCTGTCGTTGCCCAGCACCACGATCGTCATCCGCGAAATGTCCGGATCCTCCGTCCGCCCCACCGCCAGAGAATCAATATTAAAGCTCCGCGCCGCGAACATCTGCGCCACATGCGCCAGAACGCCCGGCTTATTCTGCACCAGAGCACTTATCGTGTGTTTCGTCGTCAACATAATCTCACCATTTATTCCCCCGTTATTTTTCTCAATTTTATTCCTGTTCCACGGAACAACCAATCGTTATTTTTAGCAACTTTAGAAATCCTAACAAAACCTTGTCATTCCCGCGAAAGCGGGAATCCAGAATGTAAAATGAGATGTTTTGTTAGGTAAATTTAGGATTCTTTACAGCCTTTCAATGCTCTCGGTCGGCAATCCTTCCATCTCGTGCAGCCCGCTGCCTGATGCCACCATCGGCCAGACATTCTCCTCCCGCTCCACGTGAAAATCAACCACACAGCATTGCTTTTCCTTCAGCATCCGCTCGACGGTTTCCGGCACCTCAGCCTTTTTCGTCGCCGTCAGCCCCACCGCCCCGAAAGCCTCGGCCACCTTGGCAAAGCTCGGGTGCTGCAGATAACTCTTCGAATACCGCTTGCCGTAAAACAGCTCCTGCCACTGCCGTACCATCCCCATGTAGCCGTTATTTAAGACGCACACCTTCACCGGCAGCTTGTGTTCCACCGCTGTGGGCAGCTCGTTCAGCGTCATCGAAAAACTGCTGTCCCCGTCAAAATTAACCACCACTTCGTCAGGGCACGCAATCTGAGCGCCAATCGCCGCCGGGAACCCAAACCCCATCGTGCCCAGCCCGCCCGACGTAATAAAATGCCGCGGCCGACTGAATCGATAGAACTGCGCCGCCCACATCTGGTGCTGTCCCACACCCGTCGTTATCAACGCCTGTCCCTTGGTCTGCCGACAAACTTCTTCTATAACGTATTGAGGCTTGATGTCCTCGGTTTCATTGTCGTAGATAAGAGGATATTTTTTCTTCCAACCTTCAATCCGCTCGAACCAGCCCGCCCGATCCCGATGCTCAACAAATTGCAGCATCTCCGTCAGAATATTCTTCGCGTCGCCCACCACCGGAATATCCACCTTGACGCTTTTGGAAATGCTCGCCGGGTCGATATCAATGTGAACGATCTTCGCGCCCGGCGCAAACCGCTTGACATCGCCGGTAATCCGGTCGTCAAACCGCGCTCCCACCGCCACCAGCACATCGCACTCCTGGACCGCGAAATTCGCATAAGCCGTCCCGTGCATCCCCAGCATGTGCAGCGACTTAGGATCATTTTCATCAAAACCGCCCAGCCCCAGCAGCGTCGT
>DAOWAK010000143.1 GCA_030634605.1 Sedimentisphaerales bacterium | reverse complement strand
TTCGGTTCGGCAGGGCCTTTTTGGCCAAGCGGACGACAATTTTAAGCCGGTTCGATGAACTTTACGAAAGCACATTTTATTAAAAACCGTCCTAAAGACCCTGCTGGAGTGCAATTAACGAAACGTAAAACTGCGAAAGTTCACTTAGCAGAGAGTGTTCTTTTAAACAATGTAAGGCGGCAGAACCTTGTCGATGTTAACTGAGAAAAAAAGTATAAAAGTTTTAATCGTGGATGACTCTGACGTGATATGCAAATTATTTTCGCGTCAATTAAGTTGTGACGAGAGCATTCAGGTTGTGGGTACTGCTCCGGATCCGTATGTCGCCCGGGACAAAATAATCTCTTTACGGCCCGATGTTTTAACGCTGGATATCGAAATGCCGCGGATGGACGGACTGACTTTTTTGAAAAAGCTGATGAAGCATTATCCTTTGCCGGTGATTATTGTCAGTTCATTAACGCGAAAAGGGTGCGATATCGCCCTGGAAGCGATCGAATGCGGTGCGGTGGATGTTCTGTGTAAGCCGGCCAACAGTGCCGAAGTGGTTGATTTAACCCGGGATTTAATCAACAAAATAAAAGCGGCCTCCAAAACCAAATTGGAGCAGGTGCGGGTCAGCGGCAATCAATCCGAAAATAAAAATCTACTGAAATTCAAAAATAACACCAATAAAATTTTCGCTATCGGCGCTTCGACCGGCGGTGTTAATGCGTTGACGACAATTCTGCAGACTATGCCCACGGAAACTCCGGGCACAGTTATTGCCCAACACATGCCGGAAAAATTCACTGCATCTTTTGCCAGTCGGTTGAATAGTATCTGCGCTATCGAAGTTAAAGAAGCAGAAGACGGCGACCTGGTTATTCCGGGACGCGCGATAATCGCCCCGGGGGGAATGCACATGCTGCTGCGAAAAACCGGCAGCCGTTACAGTGTGCAGTTACGCAACGGACCTCGTGTTTTTCATCAGAAACCGAGCGTTGAAGTGTTGTTTCAATCAGTTGCCCAGGTTGCCGGGGCGAATGCGGTTGGGGCGATTCTGACCGGTATGGGTGCCGATGGCGCTCGTGGCCTGCTGCTGATGCGTAACGCCGGTGCCCACACTTTGGCCCAGGATGAAGCATCTTGTGCGGTTTTCGGAATGCCTAAAGAAGCAATCGCTATGGATGCGGCTGAGAAAATCGTTCCGCTGGATCGTATCGCAATGAACCTGCTGAATTTCGCGGCACACTAATCCCCGTCCCAATCTAAATAATCAGCAACCCGTCCGTTTGCCTGATTAATCACCCGACGATTTTGGGTTGTAAATAATTCCGCCGGAACCAGCGTAATTTTTCAGGACATCGGCAGCCTGTTCGCGCAGGACATCGCGTTCAACGGCGATGCCGCGATTTGTCAGCGTTGTGACCCAGCCGGTTGGCTTGTCCCCTTCATCAAAACCAATTTTCCGAGCGTCCTCATCACGGGCGGCACAGGCTATGGACCTGACGCCGGACCAGCAGATGGCCCCCAGACACATGGCGCAGGGTTCGGTACTGGTGATAAGTTGACAGCGACGGTCTGTCTGTGACAAATCGTAACTGCCCAGACTCTTCTGAGCCAGGGACAGAGCGACTATCTCCGCGTGTGCAACCGAGCAACCTACAGATTCAACGAGGTTGACCCCGCAATTCAGTAAAATCCCGGAATCTAAATCAAAAACAGCTGCGGCAAATGGTCCACCGGTGGCTTGTTTAAAATTTTCCCGGGACAGATCGATTACCAAACGCATACGCTGTTTGGTAGTTGTAAAATCTTCATCGTAATTGGCAAGGAAAGGTTCCACCCAGTCAGGCAACTTAAGATTTAATTCAGAAAACCGCACAGAAGAATCCTTAATATTGACGGATGACACCAACTACAACGCCCTGGATATGCAGGTTATCGGTATGGATTGGTGCGAAATTTGGATTGGCGGCTTCGAGTCGATAGCCGGAGTTTTCGTGGTACAATATTTTTAGTGTCGCTTCGCCGTTTTCGAGCAGAGCGACAACAGTTTGACCGTCCCGGGCCTGGTTGGTTTTTTTAACGATAACATAATCGCCATCGCGGATCTGTTCATCAATCATGCTCTCGCCGCGAACTTTTAAGGCGAAGGATTCCTGAGATGAATTAAACAACTGTCCCAAATCAATCTGATCCGGATTTTCGACCGCCTCCAGTGGTAATCCGGCGGCGATCGTGCCGGCCAGGGGAAAACTAATCTGTCCGGACAGTCCTGCATGGGCTGGCAAAATGTCCCTTTCTCTCGAAGTATTGCCGCCACCGGCAACAGTGTCACTGCCGATCACCGAAGCTGCTGACGGTTTAAGCGTCAAAGAGCGTGCTTTGTTGGGGAGCCGACCGAGCAGTCCTTTTTGGACCAGGGCTTCGACGTGCCCGAAGACGGTTACTCGGCTTATTTTTAGTTTTCGGGCAATTTCCTGCAGCGTCGGGGAACAACCATTTTTGCTGCGGTATTGTCCGATCAAGCGTAGAATTTCTACCTGCCTGGGGGTCAGCACATCGGGCTGGGTGGGCACTTTTCGCTTTGCCGGGCTCATGTGTTTTCCTCCAAATTCCAACGGAACGACATTTCTGATATTCGGGCACATTGAATTTCGGTGTTAATTTCACCGCGTTCAATACTCTTGGCCGATTAAATTCAGGAACTCGTTGCGAAGCTGTTATTCCAAAAATTTCTAATAAATGACGTCCTGCCAGCGCCAAACTCGCAGCTAATCTGCCGAGCTGGCCGAACATATCCAGTCCGTTATAAATACTTCCATCGGCGACAGAACGGCTACTATTGTTATTAGTGCCATTTTGCCGGTTTGTCTTTCCCTGGGTCACAATCGGCGGCCACAATTTGGTGTATTGACCACCCGGACCAATTCTCAATATTGGCGAAGAAATGATGGAGTTACTCTTCAAAGCCATTTTTGTTTATCTCCGCGGCGACAATTATAGCAGTTTTCAAAAGGCGGGTCTATGTTAGTTTTTTGTTAGGCTCAGGAGAGATCGGCACTTTCTTTGCGGAGTCATTAATTTATTTCATCGGAACAATCAGATTTGCCAACTGCCACCCCCGGGAAACGGTTTTATCCGCTATCGACCGATGGCGTAGAGAACATAATCTCTTTATATATAAGAGTATATGATCATTTCCCTTTTTTTTAAAAGTCCAGACTTCTTTCAGGTTAGGTCAGTGATATTATCAGTCAGAATCAGTATCAATTTTGCCAAAAATCATCCGCCCTGCCGAAGTCTGCAGCACGGAGGTAACCACAACCTCAACATCACTATGCAAATATTGCCTACCCTGTTCGATAACCACCATAGTACCGTCTTCCAAATACCCGACGCCCTGGCCGGACTGATCACCGGGCTTGACGACCTCGACCTGCAAAATTTCACCGGGCAGTAAAACCGATTTCAAGGCATTAGCCAAATCGTTGACATTAATCACATCGACACCACGAATACTGGCCACTTTGTTTAGGTTGTAATCATTGGTAACGACTTTACCTGCCAGCTTCTGGGCTGCGGAAACCAGTTTATGATCGACCGGTTCGGCAGCTTCTTTGCCGGTGAGGGTGATGTCCTGAATGGTCAGGTCGATATCCGGATTGGATTGCATCTTATTGAGAACATCCAGCCCCCGGCGGCCGCGATTACGTCGCAGTCGGTCGGACGAATCAGCGATATTCTGCAGTTCGTTCAAAATAAAACGCGGTATAACCATCGGCGAAGTAATCACTTTGGTTGAGGCAATGTCGGCGATGCGTCCGTCAATTATCACCGAAGTGTCCAGCAGCAAAGGACAGTTGCCTTTGGTTTGCTTGCTGAACTCAACGTACGGAATAATAAAACGAAAATCATCCTTGGTCTGCATTACCCAGGTGATAGCCAGGTAGCAGCAAAAAAGGTTAACTAAAAGTTTTATCCCGTTGCGGGCAATATACAGATCCGGGTTGGATGATGCGGTAATCCCATAAATTTCATAAAAGAAATTAATCACAAAATTCAATGCCAGACCAATAATCAACCCCGCAATTAAGCCGAAAAATACACCTGCCAACGCAGCCAGGTTTTTCCGCGGCATCAGCATGTCAGCGGATAATCCCAGCAGCAGCACTGCCAGGCACCCAATCACCGCCATAGCGAAGTGCTGTTCCAGTCGTTCGGCCTGCTGGAACGCAAATGGCCCTCCCTCACTGAATCCCAACAAAAGAATTGCCATAATCATCAGAAAATACAATATTCGAATCGCCCACAATACCATGATAATTTCCTTAAATAATAGTAAACCCGGTCAAATAATAAACGGAGACGATATTCACAAAAACATTGATACCAATGTCCCTTTATAAATTGCGAAACAAATCAATAAATACCGGTTATTAATGTCGGCTATAACTCATTTTACCGGCGCGAGTAATTATGAAATACGAATTTTCCAAAGCACGGCCAGTGACCATTCCAACTGATCCAGGTTGTAAATTCTGGTATCAAACTTTTCATTGGCAGCGATAAGATGAATCCTGTCGCCACTTCGCCGAGTGATTTTGCAAGTAACTCCGATCTGGTTGCACAACTTCACAACTGCCGTTTGGCCGTCCCGTGCTTTGACCGAGGAACTCATCACCACAATATCACCATCGCAAATTCGCGGAGACATACTGTCGCCATCGACACGAAGAGCAAAAGCGTCCGGAT
>DAOWAK010000032.1 GCA_030634605.1 Sedimentisphaerales bacterium | reverse complement strand
TATAAGATTAGACAGCTATTGGGTATCACCCATACACAATTATCTTACCTGCCCCGAAGGCTGAAAAAAACGGTATTTTACCGATTTAGCCCGTTAAATACGCCCTATAATCAGCTTGCCAGCCCCCAAAACCCCAGCCCAAATACCCCTGAAAGCACCAGAAATTAACCCGTCAGAACTGCCTGGGGCTGGTCCCTGCTGTAAAAAACCTATTGACAGGCCGAAGCGGGGGAAATTATTATAGGGCTTAAAGAGGTTTGTAATTATGAACAAGATAAGTTGTGAAATTATTGGTATTATTATTGCGATGACAGCGGGATAGCCCCGATACGCATTTGGTATATATCAAAGCCTCGGGGTTTTGGCCCCGGGGCTTTTTTTGTTTTGGTCCCTAAACGTGAAGTGCATAATTGTTGGTCAGACAAGTCACAAAATTGTTGTCAGGCGAGGTCAGGAATATAAAAATGGCTAAAAATAATAAGTCAAAAAAAATCGAAATCTACGACACCACTTTGCGCGACGGTGCTCAGGCCAAGGGAGTGGCGTTTTCCCTGGAAGACAAATTGCTGATTACCGCTAAGCTCGATGAGTTGGGAGTGGATTTCATCGAAGGCGGTTACCCGCTGAGCAACGCTAAAGACGAAGCTTTTTTTAAGGAGGTTCGTAAGCGGAAATTTAAACACAGTCGAATCGTCGCCTTTGGAATGACCCGCAAGAAGAACACCAAAGCCCGGGATGACGTCAGTCTGAACGCGTTGAAAAAATCCCGTGCTTCGGTGGTTACGCTGGTAGCCAAGGGCTGGGACATGCAGGTTAAAAAAATTCTCTCGGCTACCCTGGAAGAAAATCTGCGCATGGTTGCCGACTCGGTGCGTTACCTCAAGCGTAAAGACCGTGAAGTGTTTTTTGACGCCGAACATTTTTTCGACGGCTACAAAGACAATCCGGTTTACGCTATGAAAGTTCTCCAGGCTGCTGCTGAGGCGGGAGCGGCCCGGCTGATTTTGTGCGACACCAATGGCGGCACCCTGGAACCGGAAATCGGTCAGATCGTCGATGAAGTTTTGCAGCAAACCGCCGTTCCGCTGGGAATTCATGCCCATAACGACGCCGGCCTGGCAGTGGCCAATTCCCTGCAGGCGGTTCGCAAGGGGGCCATTCAGGTTCAGGGCACTATCAACGGATTCGGCGAACGCTGTGGCAATGCTGATTTGTGTGCTATTATCGCCAATCTGGCTTTGAAAATGGACTGTCGCTGCCTGCGTAAAAACGGGCTGAGCAAGCTGACTGAAGTTTCCCGTTATGTTTACGAGACCGCTAACCTGAATCTTCCGCTGAATCAGCCTTATGTCGGCAATTCCAGCTTCGCCCATAAAGGCGGCATGCATGTCCATGCGGTAAGCAAAAACAGCCGATCTTACGAACATATCAACCCCGAATCGGTAGGCAACAGCCGACGGATTATTATCAGCGAACTGTCCGGGGCTTCCAACCTTTTGGCCAAAAGCGAAAAGCTTGCCCTGGTGAAAGATAAAAACCTGGTTCGGAAAATTCTTAAGCACGTTCAGGACCTGGAAAATGAAGGCTACCAGTTTGAAACCGCCGAAGCCAGTTTCGACCTGATTGTCAGGCGTTTTTTGGGACGGTATCCCAATTTTTTTGAACTCGATCATTACCGCACGGTAATTTTCAAAAGCACAGCTACCGAAGCTGTTACCGAAGCCATCGTTAAAATTCGCGTCAACGGCCAGGTTGAACACCGCGTTGCAGAGGGCGACGGTCCGGTCAATGCTCTTGATGGTGCTTTGCGTCGGGCACTGGAGCCTCACTACCCAGCCATAAAAAATATGCAACTGGTTGATTATCGCGTCCGGGTCGTTAACTCCAAAGCCGGCACCGCCGCTAAGGTTCGCGTCGTTATCAACTCCAGCGACCAGCATCAAAACTGGGGCACAATCGGTGTTTCGGAAAACATTATCGATGCTTCCTGGCAAGCCCTGGCGGACAGCATCGATTACAAACTCTTATCTGAGCAGGAACGCTAGTGTCGAATTTCATGGGTTGGGTATCTTTCCCGGCCTGTCCAGAAAACCGGCAATTGAACGTTTGCCGTTTTTGAATCATTCAGCTGCATTGGCTACTGCGTTGCTCAGGTCAATTTCAGCGTCGCTGGAATTGCCGAAAAATTCGGCCGAGTCGGATATAGCTCTGCCAGGCAAAATATTATCGGCCCTTAAGCCAATACGGATAGCCCAATTTGACTTTTCGCTATTTTCGGGGACTTCTTTTTCTTGGTTATTTTTCCCGAAAAGACCGATAATCTCATCTGTAACCATATAATAAAACAGGTATATAAGTTAAATCATAAGGCTGGATCACCAAATAACGATTTCGGTTATAACTGCCGTTGCTTTAGACGGATACGACAAATGCCGAAATAAAAAGCAGGAAAGTGTTATTTTGGTGAGATTTTTAGCCATAATCGCTGATATCGCGATCGGAAAGGTTAGCCATGCGAACAGTAAGAACTTTTGTAGTCGTCCCGTCACTTCCGGAAAAACTTCAACCGCTCAAAGAGATTGCCTACAATATCTGGTGGTGCTGGGATCATGAGGGGCTAGACCTGTTCCGTCGGCTCGATAACGACCTCTGGGAACAGACCGGACACAACCCGGTTGCTATGCTGGGCAAAATCAGCCAGGACCGGCTCGAAGCGGTTCTTCAGGACGATGGGTTCCTGGCACATCTTGATCGGGTCGTCAAAAAACTGGACAGCTACATGCGTAGCCCCAGTTGGTATGACTCGATTGATATCGCCAAGCAGCCGGGCAAAATCGCCTATTTCAGTGCCGAGTTCGGTCTCCACGAAAGCCTGCCGATTTATTCGGGCGGCCTGGGAATCCTGGCCGGCGACCATCTGAAAAGTGCTTCCGACCTGGGCTTGCCTTTGGTCGGCGTCGGTTTGCTGTATCGCCAGGGTTATTTTCAACAATATCTCAACGCTGACGGCTGGCAGCAGGAATCCTATCCTGAAAATGATTTTTACAATCTTGCCATCAACCTCATGCTGAGAGAAGACGGCCGCCCCATTCGCTTTCATGTTAACATCGGCGGCAAAAACGTGGTCGTGCAAATCTGGAAAACCCAGGTGGGCAGAGTTACCCTTTACCTGCTGGACACCAATCTCCGCTGCAACCGTATCGATGATCGGCAAATCACCGCTCAGCTTTACGGCGGCGACAGCGACATGCGTATCCGCCAGGAAATTCTGCTGGGTATCGGCGGCCTGACCGCTTTGCATACCCTGGAAATCCAACCCACGGTTTGCCATATGAACGAAGGCCATGCCGCCTTTTTATCCCTGGAACGCATCCGCCGGGCTATGCAGGATGAAAATCTCAGCTTCGAAGAAGCCAAAGAAGCCACCATCAGCGGTAACGTGTTCACCACCCACACTCCCGTCCCGGCCGGCCACGATGTCTTTTCCGCCGAAGCTATGCAAAAGTACTTCAGCGGTTTCGTTGGTAGCATAGGGATTTCCATGACCGATTTGCTGACCCTGGGAAGAATCAATCCCAACGACACCAGCGAGCCTTTCAGCATGACTAATCTGGCGTTGCGTTTCTCGTGTCAGCGTAACGGTGTGAGCCAACTGCACGGTGAGGTATCCCGTCGGCTCTGTCGGCAGGTCTGGCCTGAGGTGCCCATCGATGAGGTACCTATCACTTCAATAACCAACGGCATTCACGTTCGCAGCTGGATTTCCAGGGAAATGAGCGAACTGTTCGATCGCTACCTGGGACCCGGCTGGAGTACACGACCCTCGAACACCGCGATTTTCACCCGGATCGAAACCATCCCCGACGAAGAACTCTGGCGTACCCATGAACGCCGTCGGGAAAGACTGGTTGCTTTTGCCCGTCGTCGCCTGAAAAGCCAATTGCAACGCCGCGGCGCCAGCCCCAACGAAATCGCCACCGCCGAAGAAGTGCTCGATCCCGAAGCCCTGACCATCGGCTTTGCCCGACGTTTTGCCACCTATAAACGCGGTACGCTGTTATTCCGGGATTTCAAACGCCTGAAAAAGATCATCTGCGATAAAGATCGCCCCGTTCAGATCATCTTCGCCGGAAAAGCCCATCCTCGCGACACCGAAGGCAAGCAACTGATTCGCAAAATCGTTCATCTGGCACGCGACGAGGATTTGCGCCGACGAATTGTCTTTCTGGAGAATTACGATATTAATTTGGCCCGCTATCTGGTCCAGGGCGTTGACGTCTGGCTTAACACACCCCAACGCGGTATGGAAGCTTCCGGCACCAGCGGCATGAAAGTGCTCGCCAACGGCGGCATCAACATGAGTATCCTGGACGGCTGGTGGTGCGAAGGTTACGCCACCGACACCGGCTGGGCCATCGGGCAGGGCGAAATCTACGAGGACACCGAATACCAGGACGAAGTCGAATCGCACGCCATTTACGATCTGCTGGAAAAGGATGTGATTCCGCAATTTTACAACCGCAGTTCCGACCGCCTGCCCCGTCATTGGGTCCAGATGATGAAAAATTCCATGAGCAAACTCAGTTCGCACTTTTCCACTTCACGCATGGTTTCCGAATACGCCCAGACTTTCTATCTGCCGGCCGCGGCACTTTACGAAAATTTCAACGCTAACAAAATGGAAAAAGCCAAAAGCGTCGCCCAGTGGAAAAGCAGTATGCGCGACCGATGGTCTGAAGTATCAATCGGCACCGTTGACATCGTAACTAAAGGCGATCAGCAGGTCGGCGGCAAACTGGATGTGCGCAGCAAAATCAACCTGGGCAATATCGACCCCTCCGAAGTAATGGTTGAACTTTACTACGGACCGGTTGACGTTGACGGCAACATCAGTTCTGCTGAGGCCGTTCCCATGGCCCATGTCGGCGCCTCCAACGAAGACGAACAAATCTTCACCGGCAGCATTCCCTGTCGCCGCAGCGGACTGTGCGGCTTCACCGTGCGGATAATCCCCTACCATCCCGATCTGGTAAACATGTACGATACCGGACTGATCCGCTGGGAAAAAACCGAAACTGACACCCAAAAAACCAAACCGATTCTTACCGAGACCGTTTGATTTGTAATTGAGCAAAATAATGATCCAGGGCTGCCCCGGTTACCAATCTGTAGCCGGGGCTTTTTTGCCAATCACCACAATTTTGCCAATCACCACAACCAGTTCAGCCTCAAAATCCACCTCCGCCGGTGCCGGTTTGGGCGGTGCAATCTCCCCATGGTGAGTGTTAGTGCTGCCCTAAGGCACATGGGGAAATTTCTCGTCAACCTCAGCCCGCGCCAACTCAACCAGAAAATTACTAATCCGCTCGCAAACCAGATCAAGGTACTGTCGGCCTTTTTCCGCCGACGCTCCTGTCGGATCACCAGCTGCACAGTGATCGTTCAGTCGGGCAAAATTCCTGCTCGTGCGCACCCACCCTTTCTCCAGGGCCTCAAAACGAAACGGCTGTGTTTTGCCATCCCCGGCAGCTTCCAGCTCCACCAACTGCGGAAACAACTCCAGCCCGATCGACGTCTCAAACTGCCCGGCATGATCGTCCGGCCGGGAAAAAATTTCGTTATAACGATCCGCCCCCACCTGCCACCAGTTACACAAAAAAACATGCACATCCATATCAGACTGAACCTGACGAATAAACGGACCAAAATCATTACCGCCGTGACCGTTGACAATCACAATCTTACGAATGCCGTGCCGCCGCAGCGAGCCAATTACCTCCGCCAGAACCTTATCCAGCGTTGCCTGCGAAAGGTGCACCGTCATCGGAAAGTCCATCAGGTTACAGTCCACCCCAAACGGAATCGCCGGCAGACAGACAATGTTCGGGCTTTGTTGCCAGGCCGCTTCGCAACAACGCCGGGCCACGTAACCGGCATGAAAAAAATCCTGTCCCATTGGCAGGTGCCGATTGTGCGGCTCTATTGCGCAAGTCACCAGCACCGCCACTTCATATTTCCGTTGGCTCAGTCGCCCCAGATTGGTAGCAGTCAAGTCCCATTCCGCATCAGCCGATTGCCGGGACAGGTTTTCAGTAAGCTTACTCATTGCTTGACCCTTTCGATTTGAGCGCCGACCGCGTTCAATTTCTCCTCGATGTGTTCGTAGCCCCGGTCGATGTGGTAAACCCGCAGCACCGTCGTCTCCCCCCGGGCCACCATCCCCGCCAACACCAACGCCGCCGAAGCCCTCAAATCCGACGCCATCACCGGCGCCCCAATCAGTTCCCGAACCCCCTGCACAATCACCGTCGGCCCTTCCTTACGCAAAACCGCCCCCATCCTGCCCAACTCCGCCGTGTGCATAAACCGGTCCGGAAAAATTTTCTCGGTAATAATACTGTTGCCGTCCGCCAGACACAGCAGCGACATCAACTGCGCCTGCAAGTCCGTCGGAAAGCCCGGATAAGGTTGCGTTGTCAAATCCACCGGATTCAACCGCCGCGCCGAACTGACACAAATATCATCGCCAACAGTTTCAATCTCAACCCCGATAAGCTGCATCCGATCAATCATCGCCATAAGATGTTCGGTTTTGCAGTTCTTCAGCACCAGCTCGCCATTGGTAATCGCCGCAGCCACCATAAACGTGCCCGCCTCGATCCGGTCCGGGATAACCGTGTAATCGGTCCCGTGCAACTGCTCCACCCCTTCGATAGTAATCCGGTGTGAACCGTGACCGCTCACCTGGGCACCCATGCTGTTAAGAAAATTACCCAAATCCATAATCTCCGGCTCACAGGCCGCCGATTCAATCACCGTCCGCCCGCGTGCCAGAGACGCCGCCGACATAATGTTCGCCGTTGCCAGCACCGAACTGCCGTAAGCCCCGCCCAGAAAAATATCCGTCCCCTGCAACTGCGGCGCATCCGCCACAATATTACCGCTGTCCAGACTGAGACGCCCACCCAACGCCTCCATCCCGCGCAAATGCAGATTGATCGGCCGGTCCCCAATCGCGCAACCGCCCGGCATACTCACCTCGGCACTACCCCGCTTGGCCAGCAACGGCCCCAGCACACAAATACTCGCCCGCATCTTGCGCACGCTTTCATAATCCGCCAGGCTGTTCGACTCATCCTCAACCCTGATTCGCAAAGCACCATCTTTGTCCCGTCGAATCTTTGCCCCCAGACTTTCCAGCAAACTTATCAGGTGCCGCACATCCACTAGGTCCGGCACCGAGCGAATGACGCATTCCTCCGTCGTGAGCAAACAAGCCGCCATGATCGGCAACGCCGCGTTCTTGGCTCCGTTGATAATTACCTCACCGCGAAGTCGAGTCCCTCCCTGGATAACTAATGAGTCCATTGATAATTCCCAAGATAAATTTGTTAATTATTATTCAAAAAATCATAACCGTTCACAAAAATAAACAACCTCCGCCAAAAAGCCCCCAGCCGGGGGTTAGAGTCGGTACGCGAAGCTTAAGCATGTTTCTGCCTCATACAATTCGCACCCTTCGCACTCTTCATCCTTCAAGCTTTCTTCTCATCGGGTGGCATGCTTAAGCTCGTCTTCGGGCGTAAGCATGGTATTTAGCCCCCAGCCGCCAGGCGGGGGAAAACCTGCCCTGAAAGGGCAAAATAATAATTCAATACTAATGAAATTTTCTGTGTTTTTTTGCTAAAAAATCAGCGTGCATCGGCGTCTATCTTGTCGCGGCGTAGCTTAAGCGAAGCCGGATCGGCGGTTTCATTTTGGTTACCGTGAACACTTACAAAAAATCAAATCTTAACAGCCTGAACTACCCGGTTATGATTCAGCCCGTCTTTGATTGGCCTGACCTTCTTAAGATAACCGGCTTTTTCAAAAAGGGCAATAACCTCCTCCGATTGATCGTAGGCCATTTCGATCATCAGCGTCCCATCATCCGCCAGCCAGGGCTCCGCCTGTTCGATTATCCGTCTGATAATCTCCAGACCATCCGCCCCCGCCAGCAGTGCTGCGCCCGGCTCGTGATCCCGAACCGTCGGCGACAGCTTTTCGTATTCACCCGTGGATATGTAAGGCGGATTTGAAACAATCAGATCGAAAATCCCCTTGCCGGACTGGTCCACCTTATCAAACAAATCACTTTCCAGAAGCTTAATCCGCTCCGCCAGCTCGTGCTTTTGCACATTCTTTTCGGCAATCTGCAATGCCTCCGGCGAG
>DAOWAK010000302.1 GCA_030634605.1 Sedimentisphaerales bacterium | reverse complement strand
GAGGGGACGGTAAGCAAGGAACCCCGGCAACATTTGCGAGATCAAGACGGTTGGACAATTAAAGAATCGGACGAACAGTGTCACCTGATGGCGCAAACCATGGAGGCTTGGCTGATAGCCGATGTTGCGGCACTTAAAAAATTTTACGGCCAAGGTTTTCAGGAATCGGCGGTCCCTTCAAATCAAGATGTTGAACAGATTGATAAAGCGGTACTCAACCATGCTCTTGCCCAGGCTACGCGAAACACCAAAAAACGCGAATATCACAAAACAAACCATGGATCAAAACTTCTGGAGTGTATAAATCCTGATGTAGTACGCCGGCGGGCTGGGCATTGTGACAGAATTTTTAAAAAACTTGATGAAGTAATCGACTGTAATAACTAAATTTTGCAAGGCAGGAAACATGTTGAAACGAACGAATTATTGTGGTGATTTGAGGACCGAACACATTGACCAGGAAGTGATATTGTCGGGCTGGGTTAATTCCTATCGCGACCACGGCGGGTTGGTGTTTATTGATTTACGCGACCGCGAAGGTATTGCTCAGTTGGTGTTTAATCCGGAAGATGACCCCGCTATGCACGAGTTGGCGCGAACGTTGCGGACGGAATGGGTGATTTCGGCCCGCGGCAAGGTGCGTCATCGCGGCGAGGGGCTGGTCAATCCCAAGTTGGCTACCGGTGAGGTTGAAGTGGTGGTTGAGCAACTGGAAGTGCACAACAAGTCTCTTACGCCGCCGTTTGAGATTGGTGGAGATGCCAAGGTTAATGAAGAGCACCGCCTGCGTTATCGTTATATTGATCTGCGTCGTTCGGAAATGCGTAACATCATGAAAGTTCGCGACCGGGCGACCGCGCTGGTACGGCAGTATCACCGCGAGCACGGCTTCTACGAAATCGAAACCCCCATCCTGGCCAAAAGCACTCCCGAAGGAGCCCGGGATTTCCTGGTGCCTTCCCGATTGGCAGCTGGGTCGTTTTACGCTTTGCCGCAGTCGCCGCAGCTGTTCAAGCAGGTGCTGATGATCAGCGGGATGGATCGTTATTTCCAGATCGCTCGTTGTTTCCGGGACGAAGATGCCCGCGCCGACCGTCAGGTGGAGTTCACCCAGGTGGATCTGGAGATGAGCTTCGCCGAGATGGATGACGTGATGGGTATCACCGAAGGCTGTTTCGCCCACGTGTTCAAGGAAATCCTTGGCATTGATATCGAACTGCCGGTTCCGCGGATGAGTTATAAAGACGCGGTGGACAATTACGGCATCGATCGGCCTGACACTCGTTTTGAAATGTTACTCAAGGACATCACCGATCTGGCCGGCGCCAGTGAGTTCAAGGTGTTCCAAAACGTGGTTCAGTCCAAGGGCAGCGTTAAAGGATTGTGCGCCACCGGCGGCGGAAAATTTTCACGCAGTGACATCGAACGCGGCCTGACCGAATTCGTCGCTCAGTACGGCGCCAAAGGACTGGCCTGGTTCAAAGTCGGCAAAGCCGAAGGAGCCGATCAGTTGGAGCTGACCAGCAGCATCGCCAAATTCTTTTCGCCCGAACAACGTCAGGAAATCATCCAGCGGTTCGGGGCCAACGACGGCGACTTGATTCTGCTGATAGCCGCGGATACCGACACGGTTAATAAAGCACTCGGAGCGCTGCGTTGCAAATTAGGAGCCGACCTGGGATTGTTTAAGGATGAACAGTATAATTTTGTGTGGGTAGTGGATTTCCCGCTGATGGAATACAACAAGGACGAAGACCGCTGGGATTCGCTGCACCATCCCTTTACCGCACCGCTTCCCGAAGACAACGACAAGCTCGACGGCGACCCCTCGCAGGTTCGCTCGCAGGCTTATGATATTGTGCTAAACGGCAATGAAATAGCCGGCGGCAGTATTCGTATTCATCAGCCGGATATTCAGGCAAAGATTTTCTCGTTGCTGGGCATCAGTCCCGAAAAAGCTGAAGAGCGTTTTGGATTTTTCGTGCAGGCACTCAAGTACGGCGCACCGCCACACGGCGGGATCGCCTGGGGACTGGACCGTCTGATAATGTTGCTGACCGGGACCGATAACATTCGCGACGTAATCGCTTTTCCAAAAACCCAACGCGGCCAGTGCCTGCTCTCCGGCGCACCTGGAACGGTCGATACCGCTCAACTGGAGGAGTTGCATCTTGACATTCGCGAGACGGGACCGGATAAATAATCGGCTGCGCTGAATCCGGCTCTACAGTCCGGTAATGAACAACCTAAAAAAAAAACAGAGGCCGATGTTCTGTCGCATCGGCCTCTTACGTCCCGGCAGAAAAGGGTGTTTACTGCCTGTCGCGATAATACTTGTTCGCCCAAACCATCATCT
>DAOWAK010000192.1 GCA_030634605.1 Sedimentisphaerales bacterium | reverse complement strand
GGAATGTTCTGCCCCAAGAATACTGGATTCCCGCCTGCGCGGGAATGACATAGTGTGGGACGTTATTTTGCTGGGCGTTCTTAACGGCCCCTTTTAGGGGCCTTCCTCATACCACCGGCTCTGCCGGTGGTCGCTGATTAAGTTAATGAAGAATGACGAAGCCAGAATGTCGAATCAATGACGAATAACGAATAACGAAATAATGACAGCCCAAAGCGAATCGGGAATCCGATATGGAAATGATGTAGAATGGCAAATGATGATTCAGGACGAAGATTTGGATATCAAAAACCCAATATCCGGGACAATTCTGATCCGAGTGTAGGTTGCTTTAGCCCATTCGGGGTGGTTTTAGCGGGATAAGCTTTGAAAGTATTACTATTTTTCATGAACGATTACAAAGAATTTAAATCAACGGTAATAACAAACGAATATTGATAATTAACCTGGAGGTACAGAATGAATTTTGAAATGTTGGCGGCAGAGATGGATTTGTTGAGCGGCAGCAGTGTTGGAATGGGAATTGTGGGCACGGCGATAGGTTGCGGATTGATAGTGTTTGGTGCGTCGTTTGGTATCAGTAAAATAGCTGGTAACGCGGTGGAATCGATTGCGCGGCAGCCGGAAGCGGGTGGCAGAATTTTTACAACGATGATTATCTCGGCGGCTCTGATTGAGGGCTTTACGTTTTTCGCAATCGTGGTGTGTCTGCTGGGTGTAAGTAATCTGGAAACTCTGGCCAAGTTGTCGCTGGGAATCACGGAATAATCAGCTCCGGGAGAAAGTGAATGATCCGGCAGGTATTTTTCTGGATAGCTGGTTATTTTTGGATTGGTTCGAGGCTGTTGAGAGCTTCAGAAACCGACCCGGCTGGTGGTGCGCCCAGGCATGCGGCGGATACGGGGATTTTTGCAGGTGATTTGTTTACCGCGATTTTTACGGTGGTATTGTTTTTTATACTGCTGGCGGTACTGGGCAAGTGGGCGTGGGGACCGATCCTGTCGGGAATGAAAAAGCGTGAGGATCACATTCGCCATACGATAGAGGACGCGGAAAAGGCGCGAGCCGAGGCGGAGCAGGCGTTGGCGGACTATAAGGAGCAGATGGCTAAGGCTCAGGATGATGCCCGGGCGATTCTGGAGAAGGGACGTTCTGAAGCGGTGCTGTTGGCGGAAGAAATTCGTGATGGGGCGCAAGTTGAAGCTCGAAAGTTGCGTGAAAAAGCAGGCGATGATATTGAGTCGGCGAAGAAGCAGGCGTTGAAGGAGATTTCGCAGCAGGTTTGCGAGATGGCGACGGAGATGGCAGCGGTGGTGATTGGTAAGAATCTCAATGTTGACGACCAACGACGATTGATCGACGAGGCGATGGGCAGTATCCAGGCGGATGGTTCGAGTGACGAGCCGGGGGATGCGGCGAAAGATAAGGATTAGGGCAGGAGAGTTTTTTGGGATCTGACAGTGCACAATCAATTGGTGTGGTTTACGCGGAGGCGTTATTTGAGTTGGCTCAGGAGAGACAGCTTAGCAGTCAGGTGCGCGGTGAGCTGGAGCAGTTGGCGGAGCTGGAACGGGAAAATGAGCAGTGGAATCTGTTTCTGGAAAGTCCGGCGGTGCGTCGGGAGGAGAAGAAGGCGGCGGTTTTGAGGATTTTTTCGGGGAAGGTAAGTGAACTGACGGTGGATTTTCTGGCGGTGTTGGCGGATAAAGGGCGGCTGGGATTGTTGCCGGAGATTGCCGAGAGTTTTGTCGCGATGAAGGATCAGGCGGCGGGCCGGGTGCGGGGGGTGATTACTACGGCAGTTGAGCTGGCACAAGAGGAGCAGGCGCGGCTGGCGGAGCAGATTTCCCGGGCGTTGCAGAAGGAAGTGATTTTGCAGGCGAAGGTGGATGAGTCGATTATCGGCGGGATGGTTCTGAAGGTGGAAGATTTGAGGTTTGACGCGACGGTGAAGCGGAAGCTGGAGAATTTTTCGCGGAAGTTGAAGGAGCGAGCTTTGGGTCAGTTGCCGTCTTTGGCGGAATGATTGTTTTGGTAAGTGTTCACGGTTTTTGCCATTGGTGCCGCGTTTTGTAAATGATGCGACCAAGCGAATTCCAGGGAAACCACCCCCCAAGGGTACTTGGCGGTGCCACCCATCGAATTCCAGGGCGACCATGCTCAAGAGTACTTGAGTATGGCACCCGACCCAGCGGGATGATGGTCGGCGGTGTTTGAACCCCCGGTAAAACCGGGGGCTAAATAGCCGATCTGGCGGCTTTTTTACAGCTAAGCGGGATATCTTAAAATAAGAGAAAAATACAATAATATGAAGTTTAAAGTAGAAGAAATTGCCAGTGTTATCAAGCAGGAGATTGCCCAGTATCGCAGTGAGTTGGACGTGGCTGAGGTTGGTCGGGTGCTGGAGATCGGTGACGGGATAGCCCGGATCTACGGTTTGAAGAACGCCATGGCGAGTGAAGTGCTGCAATTTGGCGATGGAGTTTTGGGGCAGGTGTTCAATCTGGAAGAGGATTCCATCGGTGCGGTGGTTTATGGCAATTATCTGGAGATCAAAGAAGGCGACGAGGTTCGGGGTACGGGCGAGTTGCTTAGCGTGCCGGTAGGGCCGGAGATGTTGGGTCGGGTGGTGAATCCGCTGGGCGAGGCGATTGACGGCGGCAAGCCTTTGGAATCGGTTAAGCGTCGCGAGGTAGAGATGATTGCACCGGGGATAGCAGGTCGTCAGCCGGTGACCGAGCCGCTGCAGACCGGGATCAAGGCGATTGACAGCATGATACCGATCGGACGCGGCCAGCGGGAATTGATTATCGGCGACCGCAAGACGGGCAAAACGGCGATTGCCATCGACACGATCATCAATCAGAAAGATCAGGATGTCGTTTGTGTTTATGTGGCGATCGGGCAGAAGGAATCGACGGTGTCGCGGGTGGTGGATACGCTGCGGGAACACGGAGCGATGGATTACACCATTGTGGTCTGTGCGTCGGCGGCGGAATCGGCGGCGCTGCAATATATCGCACCTTATTCCGGAGTGACGCTGGCGGAATATTTTATGTATGAAGAGCACCGGGATACGCTGTGTATTTTTGACGATTTGAGTAAGCAGGCGCAGGCGTATCGTCAGGTGTCGTTGCTGATGCGTCGTCCGCCGGGTAGGGAAGCGTATCCGGGTGATGTTTTTTATCTGCACAGTCGGCTGTTGGAACGGGCGGTCAAGCTGAGCGATGAGCTGGGCGGCGGTTCGTTGACGGCGCTGCCGATTATCGAAACGCTGGAAGGTGAAGTGTCGGCTTATATTCCAACTAACGTGATTTCCATTACGGACGGTCAGATTTACCTGCGGCCGGATTTGTTTTTTGCCGGGGTTCGGCCGGCGATTGACGTGGGGATCAGTGTCAGTCGCGTCGGCGGCAAGGCCCAGGTCAAGGCGATGAAGGATATCGCGGGAATGTTGCGGCTGGACCTGGCGGCGTTTCGGGAGCTGGAGGCTTTTGCCCAGTTGGGTACCGATCTGGACAAAACAACTCGAGCCCAGTTGGACCGGGGCTATCGGATGGTGGAACTGCTAAAGCAGCCTCAGTATCAGCCGATGGAAGTTTACGATCAGATCATCAGCATTTTCGCGGCTACGAACGGTCTGCTGGATGATATTGAGCTGGATGCTATCTGCGAATTTGAAAAGCAGATGCTGGCTTATCTGAAGGAAAAGCACGGCGATCTGCTGGCGGAGTTGCGCAGCAAAGGAAAAATGGATGACCAGTTGAGAGACGCGTTGGGACAGGCTATTGTGGAGTTCAGGGAGGCTTATTCAACTAAGTCAGAGCAGCAAGATTTAAAAAGTTCCGGAGCAATTAGTAAAGGTGCCTAACAAAACCTCAAATTTTCTATTCTGGATTCCCGCTTTCGCGGGAATGACAAGGTTTT
>DAOWAK010000194.1 GCA_030634605.1 Sedimentisphaerales bacterium | reverse complement strand
CAGCTGTTCATTATCCAGCACCAGAACTACCAGATCAGCCTGCCCAAGCTTCTCATCCGCCCTGGCGATAGCTCGTTTCTCAATCCGATCGTCCGCCCCGCGTTGCCCCGCAGTATCAATCAGGTTCACCCCCAAACCATTAATCTCTACCAGTTGCACCGTCCAGTCCCGAGTCGTGCCCGGCAGGTCCGCCGTGATGCTCTGGATCTTTCCTGTCAGTGCGTTGGCCAGCGTGCTTTTGCCCACGTTTACCGGACCGGTTAAAACCACGGTAGGGGGGGTAAGCAATTTTTCCGCCAACGTATAATTCGATAGCAGTTGTTCAATTTCTGCCCGGACCGATTGCTTTTCCTCAGGTTCCTTTTCCAGTTTCGCAGTCAACTCCTTGATCCTGCCAGACAACCCGCCGGGACATTGCGCCGTCAACGCCAGAACTGCCATCCGGGTCTTGGCCTGAGGCAGACCCTGTTCAATTTCATCAGCAATAGAATCCGCCCCGCACAGTTTTCGCCAACTGGTCACCTCAACACCAAGCTCATTCAGCAGCATCAGAATCCGCTGAGTAATCCGCGGCCCACCGTGACAACTGATATCGACGGTTTCGCCCCCTGCATCAGCGACCACCACCACCTTGTCAACAACTTCATCCCCATCATAAATACTGCCGTAATAAAGTTCGTCCGGCACTATCTCATCCGGCAACTTTTCCCCAGCCGGAATAAAAACTTTTCCCAGAACTTCCCCAGCTTCCCGCCCGGCGATCTGAATTGTAGCAATTGCGCTTGCCCCGACGGGAGTAATCAGTGCCGCTTTAGTCGCCATTAGTTCAAGTCCTGACCGCCATTCAATCCGTTAACATCTTTCGTACCGCTTGCCCTGTTGTCCCCACCCAAACCAGTCAATTCACTTTCCAGTTGTGAAAGATTGCTCTGTATCTCAGCTTCCTGTTCTTCATGGAACTTACGGTAAGCCAGGTAAATCCCATCCAGACACAGATCCGGCACAAACGAATCCGCGAAATCACACTTCTGTGCAATCAGCTTACCATAACCGCCCGTAATCACCAGCTGAGGCCATTGACCCAGCAGCGTTGCATATCGCTCCACAATCTCGCGCATCGCACCCATCGCCCCATAGAACACTCCGTGCTGAATTGCCAATCTGGTGTTGGTTCCGTAATCACCTTCCGGTATCTCCGGCGCCACCTCCGGCAATGCCGAGGTGTGCTGATGCAGTGCCTGACATGACAATCCCAGCCCCGGCATAATCGTCCCGCCCATAAAAATGCCGTTCTGGTTCACGCAATCTATCGTCGTCGCTGTTCCAAAATCAGCAACCGCAACCGCACCTTTCACAACTTCATAAGCTGCCATCGCCGTCAACAACCGGTCGGCTCCAACTTTTTCCGGGTCCTCGACCCCCAGTTTAATGCTCAGCGTAATGTCCTTGCCCGCCACCAGCACCTTCTGGTCCAGAGCCTTTTCGGTCGCCTGTTCTGCCACCTGTAAAGATTCCGTGTTGACCGAACACGCCACCACCGGCACCGTCCGCGCCCCCAGCGGCTGCGCACCGCACAACTGCCGCATAGAGCCGATCACTTCTGCCAACTTATCCGGCGCCGCCACCGACACTCGTTCCGTACGCACCAATTCCTGCTTGACAAAAACGCCCAGCGATATTGTGCTGTTGCCTATATCAATCGCTATCAGATCCATCGATTTCTTCCTTATTTTCCTGCTTTTGCTCGGCATCCTGCTCAGCTTTCCGCACCTGCTGAACTTCCTGCCATAGCCTCTCGCATAACTGGTTCAGATGCGAACCCGTTACCGCCGAAATATTCATAACCTCACAGCCCAGCCCCTCCTTGAACTCCTCCAGCTTTTCACCGTCCGGGTCGAGGTCCATTTTCGATGCCACAATAATCTCCGGCTTATCCGCCAGCACCTCACTGTATTGTGCCAGTTCATTGCGAATCGCGTGATAATTCTCCACCGGATCAGCCCCGTCCAACGCCGAAACATCCACCATGTGAACAATTATCCGGGTCCGCTCGATATGTTTCAAAAAATCATGCCCCAGACCATGCCCGGCATGTGATCCCTCAATCAGCCCCGGAATGTCCGCCACCACAAATCGTCGGTAATCGCTCAGCTCGATAATCCCCAGGTTCGGCTTGAGCGTGGTAAACGGATAAGAAGCAATCTTCGGCCGCGCCGCAGAAATCCGCGACAGTAGTGTGCTTTTGCCCGCGTTTGGCAGTCCCACCAACCCAATGTCAGCTATCAGCTTCAGCTCCAGACGCAGATGACGCTGCTGACCAGGCTTGCCGGGTTTCGCAAATCGAGGCGTCTGATTGGTTGAGCTGGAAAAACGGGTGTTGCCGTATCCACCCAGACCACCTCGTGCCACACAAACCGTCTGATCCGCCTCGTTCAGATCCTTAATCACCATGCCCAAATCCATATCATGGATAATCGTTCCGGGCGGTACCATGATTTTTAAATCATCACCTTTCTTGCCCGAGCATTCCTTACTCATCCCGTCCTCACCGCGACCGGCATGCCAGTGATGCTTACCCGAAAAATCCAGCAACGTATCAATGCCCATCTTCGAGGTTATATAAACGCTCCCGCCATGCCCACCGTCACCACCGTTCGGGCCACCACGCGGAATATACTTCTCCCGGCGGAAACTGACGCATCCGTTACCACCGTCTCCAGCTTCCACAAAAATTTCCGCTTCATCTATAAACATAAAAACAATTAAACCTAAACTAGCTCCGTTTCAAAAAGAACCAGTCTGTCATTCCCGCGAAAGCGGGAATCCAGTATTTTTATTAATTTTAGCCCAGGCCCAGCCTTCCAGCTTCCGTTCCGCTCCAAATACCAGTCAAAATAATAAAAAAAAGAGTGGCGGCTAACCACTCTCTTTTCGTTTTTTCTCCGCGCATTGCAACTGTCCCGGCCCGCCGCAGCGTTACCAGGCAATTATAATACGTTGACTTTGCGGCCTTTAAAACTCACCACCCCGGCCGACAGCGCAAACAATGTATTGTCACGCCCGATACCCACGTTCTTGCCCGGTTTAAAGGGAGTGCCGCACTGCCGCACAATAATAGCTCCGGCCTTAACCGCCTGACCGCCGAAAGCTTTCAAACCGCGATACTGCGGATTACTGTCGCGACCGTTACGTGATGATCCTTGTCCTTTTTTGTGTGCCACTTCGTATTACTCCATAATCTCAAAAATAAAATTTCGACTATTCTGTTTAGTTATCTCATTACCCATTCCCGACCGCGGTAAAGCATCACCCGCTGCTTGGGATTATAAACGTCACCCGGCACTTGATATTTCAACGCCAATGTCTTGCGTAACAGAACTTCCTCGCCCTTGGCATAATCCATCACCGCTCTGACCTCCGTCAGGCTCAGCCCGCGATTATAAACCCGCACATCATCGATCATACCATTAAAGTTGCACCCGCTCATTTGCTGGTTCCCGCCGATGCAAACCTGATCGTCATTAGTACCGATTTCGCCGGACGCCTCTCGGCTGTTATTCAAAAACCCGTCAACATAAAGACGAATCTCCTGCCCGTCATAAACTCCCGCAACATGGTGCCATTGATCGACTCCAACACTGCCGGCTCCCACCACCGACATCTCCGGCCCTGCACCGCACGCGAACTTAAATGCTCGGTTTTCACTGTCGCAACTCAGGCCCCATCCGTCACTGCCTTTAGCAATAATCGTTTCGTCAGTGCCGAATGCTTCAACCTTCACCCACGCCGCAACCGCTATCTGACCGCTTAGATCAAAAACAGCTTCGTTTGCCACCGAGACACCATCGCTGCT
>DAOWAK010000020.1 GCA_030634605.1 Sedimentisphaerales bacterium | reverse complement strand
GATTGTAGAATGTGCACAGCTCGGTCTTCTTGGTAGGATTGAATTCCCAGCCACCATAGACCCGATGCAGATTGGTCGTCTCAGCAATTCGGGTTTCCATGGCATAGGTGTAAATGTAATTCTCACTCCATTGCGGCCACCGGGCCCACAGCGGATCAAACGCTTCATTAGTACCGGTGCTCGGATCGTCACCGCTGAGATATTCATAACCACAGTGCAAACGGTTGTTCCATTTGTCTTTGGCATGATAACTCAGCCTACTGTTGAAGCCAAAAGCACAAAGGTCTTCATAATTCTTCTGGCCGGTTTCCTGAGCAAATTCAGCCCGGTATTTCCAGTGATCATCCAGATCACCCGCCAGGCGAGCACCCAGGGCATATATGTGTCCGTCATTCGAACGGGGATGGTTATCCACTTCACGGTCATGCTTCCAGATGAAATATCCGTCTAACTGGCTTTTCGGCACCAGCGATTTGTTGCTCACGTATAAGATAATCCCGCGTTCGTCCTGATCAGTCAGGCCAAAATCTCTTTCCTCATCACAGAAAGGCTCAATCGTTTGGTCCGCACCCGCTCGTTGATCTATATAAATCAAATCCACGTTTGTTTTGGCGTCTTCCATCTTGTACGTCAAACGTGCCGCGTCAAAGAAAATCGTCCTTGATCCGTCATTGGGTGTTCCGTCCAAAATCAGCCAGCCGTTACCAAATATCAAATCCTGACGACCAATCTTGATATCCAAAGGCATATCAAAGGCGTTCGACCATTTCACGTTCATTTTGTCAAACAAAGTCTCGTCGGCATCCACACTGGAGGCATGGGCAAACGGACCTTCCTGCGGTTTGCACCATTCTCGCCACTCCCAGACCAGCCGGGTGTTAATTTCCAGATTCTCCACCGGGGTGAAGGTACCCCACAACCGCGAACGATAACGCTGAAAATGCCATTCGTGCCCGGGCATGCTTTCGTTCAGGTGAAACAGATTATCCGTCCATATCTCCCGCAAACGCTGGTCAAATCCCCAATTCAACCACGGCGTCGGGTTTTTGATCCGCTGGATCATATCTTCCGTTGATTCGCCGGAAAATTTACCGCTGTAAATCTTCCCTCTTTTCTCGGTATCGTCTGTCGAATTTTTCTCCGTCGCCATTGCCGTCAGGGCCAGTCCCCAACTTAGCACTACCCCTGCCAGGATAATCTTCGTCCATTTAGTTTTTTGCATAACTTCCTTCCTTTCAAAATAACACAATAAAAAATTAAGACTCTTTTTAAAAAGTACTAACAATCTATGTAAAAACCGGATTCAATTTTTAGAGGTTCCCTTATATAGGTTAGTCTTATACTATCATTTGAAACATTTGTCCAGATGTTCTTTTTCCGGAGCCTTCGTTGCCATGCTTACCAGAATAAACACCAGCAAACTGATCGGCAACGCAATTACCACCGGGTCAACCACCGACCAGTTCGGGCTATCCAGAAGCAGCGAATGTTTGTCAAACAACGCTTTGCAGATACCCAGGGCCCGCGCTTCTTTGTCCTTAATAAACAACAGCCAAAACGCCGAAACCGCAAATCCCACTACAATGCTGACCTTGGCACCTGTGGCCGTCATTCGCCTGGAGAACAGCCCGCCTACAAACGCCGGCAGAAACGCCGATGCGCATAGGCCGAAGAAAATCGCCGTGGCCCGGGCGATAATATATCCGCCCCGGGCATAATGGCTAATCAGCACCGCGATGACAATTCCAACAATGATTCCAATTCGCGTTATGCCGATACTGCTGCCGTGTTTGCCGGTAATCTGTTCGTAAACGTCACGGCCGATACTCGTTCCCACTGCATGAAATTGGCTAGACAACGTACTCATCGCCGCCGCCAGCAGGGTCAGCAAGAACAGCAAACCAAACCATTTCGGCATTGCCGAAGTAATATATGTTGGGATAATACTGCCCGTGTTAAACGCGTACCTGTCACCCTTTTTCACCACGGCTCGCGTAAACGCCGTTGCCCGCGGACGAACGCGGACATCCTGTCCCACAAGTGACGCGACATCGCCTCCTTTGCCGAGCCCTTCAATTTCAGCCTTGGGCATGATCGCGCTCGCCTTGCCATATCCTTTATACACCAGGTGCGTATCCGCTATATCGGCGTCAATCGTGGAGATGTGCAGCAGGACACAGGGGACACATTTTTCGTCCTTACCAAAAAACGGCGTTGCTAACTCACCTTCGGCATTAAGGTTTATGTCGCGTTCCTTCTTGGCAATCACCCAGTCCCACTGGTCCGGCTTTTCGCCGATCCCGGTTACCGAGACCAGCTTTCCTACAACAACTTCCTTGTCATGGAAGAACAGATTGCTCAGCGAGCCAACCGTAAAGGCAACCCCGGTCATAATCAGAATGAATAAACCGCCGACTAGCACCGCCCGGTTGAGTTCGCGTTTGGATTTTACCGTCATGAACCGAACCGCCAACTGCGGCTGAGCCAATACGCCGATCCCTACCCCCAGCGTAATCGTACTTACGACGATCCACCAAAGGTTATACTTCGGTTCTCCCCAGCCAAACTCCGGCATCGCCGCCCACCCCTTGAAGCCGATGCCGCCGAAAATGTTGGGTTGTTTTCCCAGTTCCGCCAGCCCGGCATGCCCGGCACTGACACCTCCGACTGCCGCATAAGTCCAGATCAGCAAAATAATCATTCCGATAAACATAATCGAACCCTGTAAGGCGTCCGTGTACATTACCCCTTTAAGCCCGCCCATAATCACATAAGCGGCTATCAGTATGCTGAACACCAACAGGGCTACGTCGTAAGAGATTGCGAATTTCGTCGAGATGAACTCACAGCCCCCGATCAACACCGCCGCGGCATATAACGGGATAAACAGAAAAATCACCAGTCCCGAAAATATCTGGATAAATTTACTTTTATAGCGACGCCCCAGCAGTTCCGGAAATGTGTGCGCATTCAGAAGATGCCCCATCCGCCGCGTCGGTCCTGCTAAAAATACAAACGCAATAAATATCCCGATAAAAATATTCAGAAACGTCAACCACAGCAGGCTCATCCCGAACATACCCGCCACTCCGCCAAATCCCACAATTGCACTGGTAGAAATAAATGTTGCACCGTAGCTTAACGCCATCACAAACGGATGCACCTGACGACCGGCAACCAGATAATCTGTCGCTGATTTGGTCTGCCGGAAGCCCAGATACCCCAAATAGCCAACTACCAGCAGATACACTAATACCACAATTATTTCGCCCATACCTACAGCTTGTGCCAGCATAATATTCTCCTGTTTATTAAGGGATTATTCCTGATTATATATTTCCTGGCTTTATTAACCGCCACTATTGAGAAACAGATCAGAATTTTCTCAAACGACGGATATAATGCCGGATTATCGATTTGGCAGACTACAGTTCTTCCTCAACCTTTTTTTCTTCCTCGGCCCAGTGAACGTCATCCGGCTCAACCTTGGTATCCCCCCGATTCCAGTTGAAAACCCCATAAACTACACATAACAACGCACTGGCAATACATAACATATAAGCCAGCGATACCCATTTGTCTTCAATACCTAAAAATCCAAGCATAAAATGTCCTTTCACGGGCCCTGACGAAATGAGTAATCAAATCGAGATGATATTGGCCATGCAGCCAGGCGAAAACTCATTTTTTAGAGCGAATTTGTAATCCGACAACTTTTAAGACAGATTGGGTTGTGCACATACAAGCTTGCAAAACGCCAACCTGGAACTTGTTGATCCAATGACCAGAACTCAGACAAAAACCTTCGAGCATACATGTGAGTGGGATGATAACAGTTATAACGATTATTTACAATGCAAATTCGGCATTACCGCTTTCATAAAGTCATAATCAACGGTTTTTAACAAAAATATCCCCATTTTTGCTTCCGGTAGGTCCTGGAAATTAACGCGAATACCAAAGCAGCTATAAACACTTTGCCCACAAGGCATTACAATATTACAGCTTTTTCCCCGTTGTCTTTCCGCCTCCAAACCTCCAGCCAACACCTTCATGCCCTCCAGAAATTGCTTTTTCTCATAGAACCAAGCCTTTCGCCTCCATCAGATGCCAATAAAACACTTATAGTATTGCCAATAAACATCTTAAAGCAATTATGGCCGCTGACCGAACTGGGCAAAACGTCCCTGTCTGGCGTAAAGTGCTGCAAAATAAGTAATTATAATTTACCGCTCCTGCGTGTGAAAAAACAGCAAATCTCTCCTGGCCCGGACAAATCTATTTTGCAAATTCCCACATCGTTTGCAACATTTACCGCTGTGAAATTATTCTGCCTGGGCGGGGGCTTCTTCCTGGATGTAGGTTTTTTCTTTGTATAAGGCGGCGACAAAAATGAACAGGCCGGCTGTTATAAGCATAGAGACCGTAAAGAACCAGTAATAATTGGCGCCGGGCAGGATAGTAGTACCGTCGTTTTTTTCGATGAAGCCGTTGACGATGGCGACAAAGGCGTTACCAAGCGAGATTGAGAGTAAGTAAACCGACATAATAAAGGATTTCATTTTGCGTGGAGCCTGAGTGTAGGAGAATTCCAGACAGGTGATGGAAACCATGATTTCAGCGGCGGTCAGGATGATGTAGGCGATGATCTGCCAGGCAATGTTAGGTTTGAATCCGACGCCGGCAACGTTAGGCCAGATGTCAGCGGCAGAGGTTTGGCTGACTTCGGTGTGATCGTCGGTGGTCATGACGGCAATCTCACCGATTTTAACGCGGTCGGCACCGTGGTTTGAATTAATGCGAACCAGGACGTGACTGGCGACGGTGGGGTCGAAGGCTACTTCGGCTAAGCTGCCCTGGTTGTCGATTTCGCAGTCGGCCAGATGAGTCCAGCCGACGGTTTCGGGAGATTTATCACCGGTGAGTTGAGGAATGAGGTTGTCGTCGAAGTTGGCAACGTTGGCGGCGTAAAGAGAAATTTGCTTGGGATTGTAGGAAGCATCGTCAAGGGTGTCGATGTTGTTGGAGGTTTTTTCCAGAGCGTCGCGCGCAATCTGCTTGGCCTGGTCGGCAGAGGGGGCGGCCTTAGCGGTTTTAGCAGCTGAACTGAGAATTTCCACCGCCTGTTGCAGTTTGGCCGCGGATTCGGTGTTGCCGGCTTTCTGCATTTCAGCGTGTTCGAGGCGGGCGTCGAGGGTTAATTCTTTCAGTTTGGCGACGATTTCGGCCTGGCTCAGGGTGGTAACGGCATTGACATGGATAGAATTAATGGTCCAGGCGGAGCGTTCGCGCAGGGCGATGAGCAGTTCCTGGGGTTTTTCAGGGGTGGGTTGTTCGGCGGAGGACCAGCCGGTGCCGTCGGTTTTGCCATCAATAAGATTGACTGCTTCGACACCATCGATGGTGGCGCGGGAGGTATAACGGAAGACGTCACCGCCGTTGATTTGTGATTCGATATGAGCGGAAATCGCGAAAGCGCCGGCGGCAACGAACATGCCGATGCAGATTTTGCGCAGGGGTTTCATACGGAAGACTTTATCGATAGCGGGATAAATGGCGTAAGAAAATAGCGGGATCATAATCATGACCAGCAGCGGGTTGGCTGCCTGGATTTGAGAAGGTAGCCAATCGAAGACCAGGTGGAGGTCCATTTTATTGGCCTGAAGAACCCAGGCCGAAGCGGACTGATCGAACAGTGACCAAAACATAGCGACGAATACGTAAATTATGCCGAGTTTAAGGATGGCCCGGAGACCTTCGAGGCTGAAAGTTTCTTTCAGGAAGCCGATGCCGCCGGCGGGGACGTGTATGTATTTGTTTCGGCCGAGCCAGAATGCCAGGGTGGCGACCGCCATGAGGATGCCGGGTATGCCGAAGGCCCAGTGGGGGCCGTAGAGTTCGAGCACCCAGGGGGTGAGCATTGTGGAGAAGAAGGATCCCAGATTGATGGCAAAGTAGAATATGGAGAAAACTTTCTGGAGCAGGTGCTGGTTTGATTTTCCGAACTGGTCGCCGACATGGGCCGAGACGCAGGGTTTGATACCACCGGAACCGATGACGATCAGAGATAATCCGAGGAACAGGCCGGTGCGGGTCTGGTCGAGAGCCAAAACGAGATGGCCCAGGCAGTAAACGATGGAGAGCCACAAGATAGTGCGGTATTTACCGAGCAGGACGTCGGCCAGCAGGGCACCGATGATGGGAAAGCCATAAACGCCCATTTTGAACAGGTGAGCGTATTTGATAGCTTCGCTTTCACGCATAACATCGAGTTGTCCGGCGGCGTTGAGCAGGTGTTGGGCCATGAAGATGGTCAGGATGCAGTTCATACCGTAGAAGCTGAAGCGTTCAGCAGCTTCGTTGCTGACGATATATGGGATACCGCTGGGCATTTTGGCCGAAGGGACGGGAGCGGTCAGGTATTTGTGTTTTTTCATTTTGTTTGTACCCTGTGAAAAATAAGTATAACATCTGAGTTAACCGGGCACCCTGGATAGCCGACCTTGCCCGGATTCGGGACCAATTTTGGCTAATCATCGTGGATTTGGCAGATACTGTCAATGTTATTTTGAGAGAAAAAAGGGGTCAGGAGCCTTTTTTCTGGACATTTGCTGGTTAATGGGTTATAATTGCAAATTATGCCTCGTCCCTTACGTGTTGACAAAGCCGGTTATGCCTATCATGTCCTTAATCGAGCCAATGCTCGTCTAGAGATATTTCATCAAGACAGCGATTATCAAGCCTTTGAGAAGGTTCTCTCGCAAGCATGTGAACGAGTATCTATGCAGCTGTTGTCCTATTGCCTGATGCCCAACCATTGGCATCTGGTCCTCTCGCCGCATCATGACGGTGATTTAGCTCGTTTTATGACTTGGCTGACCATGACCCACACCCAGCGCTGGCACGCTTATCACAACTCGGTTGGCTCAGGTCATCTCTATCAGGGCCGGTACAAGTCTTTCCCCATTCAATCCGATGAACATTTCCTGACTGTTTGTCGGTATGTCGAACGAAATGCCCTGCAAGCCAATCTGGTCCGCAAAGCACAAAATTGGCGATGGTGTAGTCTTTGGCAGCGTGAGCACCCTGATTTTGAAAACGATATTTTGCTCTCTGACTGGCCGATTGATCTGCCAAAAAATTGGCTTAGTTTGGTAAATAAGCCCTTTTCGGATAAAGAATCGCAAGCCTTGCAGCAGTGTATCCAGCGGGATCGCCCTTATGGCAGCGGTCCTTGGCTAACCCGTATAATCCGCCGGTTTTCTCTGGAATCAACCATACGCCCCCGCGGCCGCCCAAGACTAGAGGATAAAGAATGAACACCTACCTAACAAAAAGGCTCCTGACCCCTTTTTTTTGTCCCGCAACAACTTTCCATTTTAGCCTCGCGTGGAAACGCGGAGTTCTCCTACCCCAACCACTATCCAAGATACCCCTTGGGTATATTCCCAAGTCAGGGGGCGGTGACTTCGAAAGTGGCGGAGCTGAAACGATTCCGAAAAATCGGGAACACCAGGAAAGCTTCCGAAGCGTCCAGTTCATCGACCAGGGTAACGCGGTGTTTGCCTATTTCGCCGCCTTTATCGAGAGCAGGGACCAAAAACGAGCCAGGGAATGGCGCGGAAACTGTTTTGCCGTCCCAGAGCACTCTCTGAGCGGTGGGATCACCAAACATGCCGCAGCATTTGATGTAAACCGGTGTTCCGGGAGGGCCTGAGGTGGGCTCCATTTTAACGATTTTCGTGCAGCCCGGCAGAACAAGGAGAGTCATCGCGACAGCTAAAAGCAAACACACAGTCTTCATCGTAACCCCTTTCGGCAATTAATAATGCAACTGAAACCGGAATATAACAGAAACCGGAGGAAATAGATAATTCCCTTCAAAAACCACTATATATGAAGACGCGAAAAAAAGCAAAAAGTTTCCGGAAAAAGTAAATAAATCCAAATTTGTTGCCTGAAATCGATATTTTTGTCAGATTTAATGGCAGCTATAAATATTTTCTATTGGCATTGACGCATTAGCGGGGGGTAATTATAATTTTCAGCAGGTTAATTTTGTAAGTGTTTGTTTTTTAAGATATTTATACTCAAACCAGGTGGGAATGCCAAGTGGCCGAGATTGTAAGCTGTTGTTTACAATGGGTTTGTGGCATGAGGAACCTGGTATTTTCTTTTTTGATTGGTAATAAGGAGAGTCATCACAGTGGAAAGAACGTTGATTATTTTGAAACCGGACGCGGTTCAGCGGCAGTTGATTGGTAGTATTATAACTCGTTTTGAGCAGAAAGGGCTGCAAATTGCTGCCTGCCGATTTATGCGGATTTCGCGGGAACTGGCCGAGCAGCATTACGCGGTTCATAAAGGTAAACCCTTTTACGAAAGGCTTTTGCGCTATATTACCAGTGGGCCGGTGCTGGTGCTGGTGTTGCAGGCGGAAGGCGTCATTGCGATGTCGCGGAAATTAATGGGAGCGACGTTTGGCTGCGATGCGGAGCCGGGCACGATTCGGGGAGATTTTGGCGGCTCAAAGGGTTTTAACCTGATCCACGGCAGCGATTCGGTGGAATCGGCGGATTATGAGATTCCTTTGTATTTTACAGAAAACGAATTGGTTAACTATGAATTGGCCAATGAACACTGGCTTTACGGCGAAGAAGAATAAAAAGGAAAGGTAAGCATTTACAGCTTAGATGGACCATTGAGTTAATGACGAATGACAAAGCCCGAATGACGAATCAATGACGAATGATGAATGACGAAAGGTAAGATTCAATTCTACCATGAAGGGCATGAAGGTCATGAAGTTTTTAAGACTGGATGCCCGATCAAGCCGGGCATGACAAGTCGGGTCGATCGGTTTGAGTAACAAAACAATAAGTTGAGGGCAAGTAAAATGATAGTGAAGAAGATTGCGGATGTTGAGGCGGTGTCGGTGCAGATGGATGGTGCCAAAGATGTTAGGGTGCGGGTGTTGTTCGGGCCCAAAGACGCAGCGCCGACGTTTGCGTTGCGGCAGTTTGAGATAGCGGTGGGGGGGCACACGCCGTTTCATGAGCATCCGTTTGAGCATGAAGTGGTGGTGATGGCGGGCGAGATTAACCTGGTGACCGAGCAGAAGGAAATCCCGATTACGGTCGGTGATGTGGTGCTGGTGCCGGCGAATGAGAAACATCAGTTCCAGAATGGCTCGTCAACTGAAATGGCGAAGATGCTCTGCATTGTGCCGGTTGAATATCAGAAATGACAGGGGCTGGATCGTAAATTTATTTCATCCTCAATGCTGGTAAAAGATGGGCAAGTCGGTTGAAAAACGTATTGAGCAACTGCGGGCTGAGCTGCGGCGACATGATCATCTGTATTATGTTGAGAATTTGCCGGTAATTTCTGATCGGCAGTATGATGAGTTGTTTGCTGAATTAAAGGAGTTGGAAACTCAACATCCGGAGTTGGTGACGGAGGATTCGCCGACGCAGCGGGTGGGTGGTGAGCCGATGGCGGGGTTTGAGTCGGTTAAGCACGCGGTGGGGATGCTGAGCATGGACAACACTTATTCGGCGGACGAGTTGCGGGAGTTTGACAAGCGAGTGCGGAAGATTGTTGGTGAGCAGCAGTATCGTTATGTGGTGGAGACCAAGATTGACGGGGTGGCGGTTTCGTTGCGTTACGAGCGGGGTAAGCTGATTCAGGCGGCTACTCGGGGTGACGGGGTGAGCGGGGATGATATTACTGCTAATATTCGTACGCTGCGTTCGGTGCCGTTGGTGT
>DAOWAK010000232.1 GCA_030634605.1 Sedimentisphaerales bacterium | reverse complement strand
TCGGCTTCGATTACCTCCGCGACAACATGAAAAATTCCCGCGAAGACCAGGTCCAGGGGCCTCTCGATTACTGCATCGTTGACGAGGTCGATTCGATCCTCATCGATGAAGCCCGAACACCTCTAATTATCTCCGGCCCGGCGCTCGACGACACCGACCGCTACAAACAAGCGGATAAAATTGGCCGGGAACTGATCGCTAAACAACGTGATTACACCAACCTGGAAAAACAAATCGACCACACCAACCGGCTGATCGCCAACCTCCAGGGCGAAATCAGCGAAGTCAAAAAAGTCAAAGATTCCAAACGGCTGACCAAAATCGAATCACAAATCTCCCAAAACCAGGATCAGCTCGAAAATCTCCAGGCCAAACTCGAACGCGCCACCCAGTATTTCGAAGTTGAATACGACCGCCATAGCGTCCACCTGACCCATGAAGGCATCGGCGCCGCTCAGGAATTGGCCGGGGTAGGCAGCTTCTACGTCGGCTCGAACATGGAATGGCCCCACCTGATGGAACAGTCCCTCAGGGCCCACATAGTCTTCGAACGCGAAAAAAATTATGTCGTCCAGAACGGCGAAGTCATCATCGTCGACGAATTCACCGGCCGACTCATGCAGGGCCGCCAGTGGTCCGACGGACTCCACCAGGCCGTCGAAGCTAAAGAAAACGTCCAGATCAAACGAGAAAGCCAAACCCTCGCCACCATAACCATCCAGAATTTCTTCAAGCTTTATCAGCAGCTCGCCGGCATGACCGGAACCGCCATGACCGAAGCTGACGAATTCATGAAAATCTACCAGTTGGAAGTCGTCTCCATCCCCACCAACAAACCCATCATCCGTGACGACCGCAACGACTTGATTTTCAAAACTTACAAGGAAAAATTCAACGCTATTGTTGACGAAATCTACCAGGCCAGCAAGGACGGCCGACCCGTACTCATCGGCACCATCAGCATCGAAAAAAGTGAGGCACTTTCCGAAGCCCTGACCAAAAGTTACGGCCTCGAACACGAAGTGCTCAACGCCAAACAGCACGCCCGCGAAGCGGTAATCGTCGCCAAAGCCGGCCATCAGCACCAGCGCCGCGACGGATCAATGTGGGGCAACGTCACCATCGCCACCAACATGGCCGGACGCGGCACCGATATCAAACTGGGCTCCGGAGTCATCAAAGCTGGTGGACTGCATGTCCTGGGCACCGAACGACACGAAGCCCGCCGTATCGATAACCAGCTCCGCGGACGATGCGGCCGACAGGGTGACGACGGCTCCAGCCAGTTCTACCTGTCCTTTGAAGATGACCTGATGCAGATGTTCGGCGGCGATCGAATGCTCAAACTCATGTCCCTGTTCCGCTGGCCCGAAGGCGAACCGCTAATCCACAAAAAACTCTCGCAGTTCGTCGAAAAAACCCAGAAAAAAGTCGAACAACGCAACTTCGAATCCCGAAAAAGCCTGCTCGAATACGACGAAGTCATGGACTATCAACGGCAGGTCTTCTACACCCGCCGCCAGTCCATCCTCGAAGGACTCGGACTAGACACCGTTCTCTGGAAAATGATCGACGACACCATCGCCGAAAACTGCGTCAACATTCTCGACCGCGATTACCCCTACATCTGTTTCGCCAAATGGGCCCAGACCGCCATGGGAGTGGACCTGGAACTCGACCGCGTCCGCGGCGCCGACGCCGACGAACTCGAAGCCACCATCCGCGATCATGCCCGCAACAACGCCGATCAGGAAATCACCATCACTCTCGGCGAGTACATGGGCGAAGACCTCGATCCCCGCGACTGGGACCTCCGCGGCCTGAGTAAATGGGCCATGAGCAAATTCGGCGTCAATGTTTCACAAAATCAACTGCGAAAAATGACCGTCGATGACATCCAGGAACAACTGATCGATGCCGCCGCCGAACGCATTAAAAAATTCGACTGCTCAATCATCGCTTCTTTCCTCGACGAAGATTACGCCCGCAAATGCCTGTGTGACTGGGTCAACCAGAAATTCAACCTGGATATTCCGCTCGAACAATTAAACCGGAAAGACCTGTCCCAGGTTCAGGAAAATCTGCTCGAACGGGCCCGGCAGGTGTATCGCCGCCGTGAAATTGAATACCCGGTGGATTACATTCTTAACGTAGCCATGCAACGCCAACAAACCGGCAGCAGTTACGCCGCCCAGGAAATCACCCAATGGGCCAATTACAAATACCAGGCCAACCTCAAAATCGACGACATCCAGAATCTCTCTTTCGAAAAACTCCGCCAAAAATTACTGGACTTGAGCGACGCCTACAACAACGGCCAACTGGCTCAGGAAATCGATCAGCAACTCTCACAATGCCGCTGGAAACAGCAAGACCGTCAACAACTGGCCGACTGGGCTTCTGAACGTTTCCATGCAGCCGTCAAACCAGACGACCTGGACCAGCAAGACGCCCGCGACCTGCTCATAAACCGTGGCTCCCAGTTCCTCCGCAGCGAACTGACCGATCTGGAAAAATTCGTCCTGCTCAATATCTACGATTCCACCTGGAAAGACCACCTCTACACCATGGACCACCTGAAAAGCTCCATCGGGCTGCGTGGTTTTGCCGAACGGGACCCCAAGATGGAATACAAACGCGAAGGTTATCGTCTCTTCCAGGAAATGCTCAGCAGCATCCGCGACAAGGTAACCGACATCATCTTCAAAGCCCGCCTGGAAGGCCAGCAACAAGCCGGCAACGTCTGGAATATCTCCGCTACCTCACACGCCGAATACGAACGTTTCCAGGCCCAGTCCCAGGCCGCCCAGGCTCCCCAGGAAAAAGTCGTAAAAACCATCAAACTGGAAAAACCAAAGGTCGGCCGCAATGAACCCTGCCCCTGCGGCTCCGGTAAAAAATACAAAAAATGCTGCGGCCGAAATGTTCAGAGTTCAACGCCATCCTGAGGAAAACACATGCTCATCAAGTCCATCGCATCCCAAGCCAAAAAGGCTTCGATTATCACTGCCGCATTGGACAGCGATATAAAAAACCAAGCCCTGGCCGCGATTGCCGACGCTCTCCAACACCACGCCGCTGACATCATTCAAGCCAACGAACAGGACATCGCCCAGGCCAAAAAAGACAATGTCAGCACCGTACTCATCAAAAGGCTGAAATTCGACCAGGCCAAACTCACCGACAGCATCGCCGGCATTCACAGCCTGATCGAACTTCCCGACCCTGTCAGCCAAACACTTTGCTGCACCGAACTTGATAAAAACCTGGAACTTTACAAAATAAGCTGCCCGATTGGCGTCCTCGGAATCGTCTTCGAATCACGCCCCGACGCCCTGGTCCAGATTTCGTCGCTGGCATTAAAAAGCGGCAACGTCGTTCTGCTCAAAGGCGGCACCGAAGCAGCTCGCACCAATAGAATTTTAGCCCAGATCATCAGCACCGC
>DAOWAK010000113.1 GCA_030634605.1 Sedimentisphaerales bacterium | reverse complement strand
ACGTCGATTGCAACGACTCAGCATGGGCTAAAGCCCATCCTACCTACAGGAATTATTAGAGGTACCCTTAACTTAAAAACAAATTCAACAGCACGTTATCAGATTGCAAGTCCTTGATAAACATGGTATTATGTCAAGTCAATCATGTTGTCCTGTCTAATATTCTTCTCTTTTAACCGACTTTTTTTAACAAAACCTGTTTTTTTAGACGGAATCGCTGTAGCGTAGGGGGCCGTTGGAGGGACCGAGGTATTCGGCGTAGGTTTTGGGGGTTTCCCAGAGGGCGACGCGGGCGAGATGGGCGTTGGGGAAGCGACCGTCGAGCAGTTCCCAGAAGACCTTGACCATGTTTTCGACGGTGGGGATGAGTTCGGCGAATTCGGTGGTGTCTTCGTTGAGATTTTTATGGTCGAAGCGGTCGAGGATGAATTCCTTTACGGTCTGGTCGATTTGTTGAGGTTCGGCGAGTTGGCCGGTGCGGGGGTTGGGTATGCCGCGGAGGGTGATCTGGAGGGTGTAGTTGTGGCCGTGGCCTTGGGGGTTGCTGCATTTGCCGAAGGCGTCGAGATTTTGCTGAGAGTCCCAGTTGGGGTTGCAGAGACGGTGAGAGGCGGCTAATTCGTATTGGGTGGTTAATTCGATCATGTTTTGATCCTCCAGGTTTATGCTGACGGTCAGGTAGGGGTGGAGTTCGAGGCGGGCGGTGAGAAAATCGAGGTGGGGCAGGTGGGTGCTAGTGATTTTTCGGGACCAGTTGAGGATGTCGGTGGGGTTTTGGGGGTGGAAGGGGAATTCGGCCAGGGCGCGGCGGAAGGCGGCGTTGATGTCGGTGACGTTGATGAGCATGCCGGTTTGAGGGTCGAGCGGGCCGGTGAGGGTGAGCCAGAGGCGCAGGGGGATCTGGGCCAGGTCGGCGGTGGTGGGGCGGCCGAGCGTTAGATTCCGGGTGGCGGAATCCAGGGTGAAATCCAGTCCTCGTGTCAGTTTAATCATTCTAAAAGCCTAATATTATGAGCGGCTATTGCAAGGTTTTTGTAGCGGGATATTTTTGCTCTAACAAAACCCCGCGTAAAACGCGGGGTTAAATACCATGCTTACGCCCAAAGACGGGCGTAAGCATGCCACCCGACTCTAACCCCCGCCTGGCAGCGGGGGCTTTTTGGCGGGAGGTTAGTCGTCCAGATCGATGGGTTGGAGGAGCAGTTCGATGTGGCCGTTGTCGATGCGGAGGGCGTCGATGCGAGTGGCTTTGTCCTCGACGGCGCGGAACTGGGAGCTGAGCAGGATTTTGCGTTTGTTGATGAGGTCGGCCAGGAGGGTTGTCAGGTCGTCAACCATTTTAGTGCTCGGATCGTTGGGGTAGGAGGTTTTTAGGGGAGTGGTAGTTTCGTGGATGAATTTCCGGGTAAGTTTTCGCAGTTGGGCATCGAGTATGGAGTTGGGGATTTTGAGGGCGCCGGCACTGACGGAGTCGAGGGTGATTTCGAGTTGGCGATTTTCGATGAGGCGGGGGACGAAGGTGATGACCATTACAAATTGGTGTTGTTTTTGGGTGGTTTGGCCCATGAGGTGGATTTTGCCGTTGTCGAAGCTGAGTTGGGGATTGCGGAACTGTTGGGCGAATTCGGGCCAGCGATAGTTGATGAAATCGCGGGTGTCGTCCAGGCTGAGCAACTGGTTGAGGAGGGTCTGCTCGAAGTTGATGACGAACGGCTGCATGCGGTGGGTGCTGTTGTAAAGCTCGTTGTATTTCTGGTCGCCGAGCTTTTTAGCCTGTTTTTGTTGGGGCTTATCGAGGGTGACGGGGTGGTAATCGGCTGGTTGGTGTTTGAGCAGGAAATACATGGCCAGGCTGACGAGCACCGCGGCGGAGATGACGCTGACCAGGGCGATAATCAGGATACTTTTTATTAGCTGGGGGATGGTTTTTTTGCGGTGGAGTGTTTCTTTGTGGCGGGGTGCGGTGTTCGGCTTCATGCGAATAATATCCTAAGCCAGATAAACTGGAATTTCTAAGTACTAAATCCGAAATTCTAAACAAATTCGAATTCTTTAATGTTCAAAATTCAAAACGAGAAAAGCCACCTCCAAGAGTACTTGGCGATGCCACCCGACGATTTGCATTTTGTTGCCATTTTGCGTTCAATTTCATTTGTAAGAGACCACATTGCAGTTTTTGGTGTGAAGGCTTTGATTATCGGACGGATGCAAGTCCGTTAACATCATTAAATGCGAAGATTATTCATCGGTGTTAAACTGTCCAACTGTCTTAACCGTCACATATGCAACATTATAGGAGGAGGCGGGGTTTTGATTCAAGGTTTTTAAGTGAAAAGGGCTTAACTGAAGGCGGTGGGATGTGATATAATTTTAATAGAGGTAAGCGTTCACGGTTTAGATTGATTTTGGAGTTAATGACGAATTACGAAGCCCGAATGACGAAACAATGACGAATAACAAATGACGATTCTGAGCAACGAATCAGGTATGAAAATCCAAAGGAAATTCAAAACTCCTGCGACTGCAACCTGTCCCCGATTTGTCTGGGGATCGAGGGCTGGATTATTTTTCCCCTTTTAGCGGAGGGGGATTTTTAGCGAAAGTTGTTGTTTCTGTGACACGGTCAGGAATAATCATGTTGGATAAGAAGGAAATCTCGGATTATCTGGTGGTTTTGCAGGCTGGTGAGCCCTTGACGGAGGATCGTCTGGAGCGGGCTTATCAGGTTAGTCGGGCGCGGTACGAGCGTCTGACAGCGGGGCGGGGTAGGCTGCGCTATTACCGGAAGTCTCTGCTGGAAGATGTGGAGCGGGCTTATGTTGAGTTGAAGAAAACGTTGGGGGATGGTGAAGGTTGCGGAATGAGGGGTCTGGTCAGTGGTGAGGCGGGAGCAGTACAGCGAAAAAGTGTGGTGGCCCGGCGGGCGGAGCAACTGGGCAAGGGGAAGTCGGAGCGGGTTTCGCTGTCGAAGGAGCGGAAGATAGGTTTGCAGGGGCGGAGTATTCGATACTGGCAGGAGCGGGCGAACCAGGAATCGCGGGTGCAGGGATTTGCCGGGTCGGAGCAGAAGGCGCGGCAGCTAAGCGAGCCGGACAAGACGGCTGTCGAGGACGCGTACTGTCGGGAGGTGATTTGTCGGCTGGAAGGTGATTTGATTCGGTATGACAGTCGGCTGGAGTTGTTGTGGATTGCGCGGCAGGGGGAGATTCATCCGTTTCGGGCGAATATGCTGATGGCACAGATTGTGGAGGCGGTTCGGCAGGAGAAGCTTTACGTGGTTAGTCGGCGGGAGACGCAGTTGTGGCGGAAAGGCAGCGGCGGAGCAGGAAATGGGGGCGGAGCGGTTCAGAATGAGCCGGCGAAAGATAAAGCGGCTGGGGGAGTTTGGGATATGCGAAAGGTTTATCTGGCGGCGGCGGTGGTGGTAGCGGTGGTTATTGATGTGCTCTTAATTCGCTATCTGCGGGGGTGAGCAGGCTGGGGGGCAGCTTGACACTCTTCTTTTTAAGTGTATAATCCCTCTTTTGCGTTGACAGGCTGGCATCAGGTTTTTATGATAAGCCCCCCTGATGAATAAACAACCATTAAGACAGACCTTAGGTGATGGACAATTACAATCCAGGAATAAATAAATTTATAGCAGGAGTGACCCGCGATGAGCAAAAGTAAGAAGATGGTATATTTCTTCGGCAATGGTAAGGCTGAGGGAACGGCGAAGATGAAAGAAACGCTGGGTGGCAAGGGTGCCAATCTGGCGGAGATGACCAATATTGGCGTGCCGGTTCCGGGCGGCTTTACGATTACGACCGAGACCTGTGCAGCATACGACAAGGCGGGCGGGAAATGGCCGGTGGGGCTGAAAAAGCAGGTGGAAGATAATCTGAAGAAGCTGGAAAAAGCTATGAAAGCCAGCTTTGGCGATCACGACAGTCCGCTGCTGGTGTCGGTTCGCAGTGGTGCGGCGGTTTCCATGCCGGGTATGATGGATACGGTGTTAAATCTGGGGCTTAACGATAAGGTGGTCGAGGGGATCATCGCCAAGACCGGGAACGCCCGTTTTGCTTATGATTCCTACCGCCGGTTTATTGATATGTTCGGTGACGTGGTGATGGGGTGCGACCATGAGTATTTTGAACATGCTATCGAAAGCCTGAAAAAGCAGCGCGGCGTCAAAGATGATACCGATCTGACGAGTGATGATCTTGAGGAGCTGGTCAAGCGTTACAAAACGGTTTACAAAAGGCATGTAGGCAAGATGTTTCCGCAGGACCCGATCAAGCAGTTGGAGCTTTCGATTAACGCGGTGTTTGGATCCTGGAACTGCGGTCGCGCGATTAAATATCGCGAGTTGAACAGTATCACCGGGCTCAAGGGCACGGCGGTTAATGTTCAGGCGATGGTATTCGGCAACATGGGTGATGATTGCGGGACAGGAGTCTGCTTTACCAGAAATCCCAGCACGGGGCAGAAGGAATATTACGGCGAATTTTTAATGAACGCCCAGGGAGAGGATGTGGTGGCGGGGATTCGTACACCGGTGCCGATGATTAAGTTGAAGAAGGTGAACGCGAAGATATACAAAGAACTGACGGGTTTGATGGACAAGCTCGAGAAGCATTACAAGGACATGCAGGACATTGAGTTCACTATCCAGCAGAATAAGTTGTATATTCTGCAGACTCGCGGCGGCAAACGTACGGCGGAGGCGGCGATGCGTTGTGCGGTGGAGATGGTGAAGGAAAAGCTGATTAACAAGAAGGTGGCGGTGAGCAGGATTGAGCCGGCGCAGATCGATCAGTTGCTGCATCCGCATCTGGACAGCAAAGCCAAGCGTCAGGTTGTCGCTTCGGGTTTGCCTGCTTCTCCGGGAGCGGCGGTAGGCCAGGTGGTGTTCAATGCCGAAGACGCGGAAGCCTGGCGAGCCCAGGGGAAGGATGTGCTGCTGGTGCGGATCGAGACCAGCCCGGAAGATATTGGCGGGATGGACGCGGCCAAGGGTATTCTTACCCAGCGGGGCGGCATGACCAGCCACGCGGCGGTAGTGGCCCGGGGAATGGGTCGCAGTTGTGTAGCGGGTGCTTCGGGTATTGAGATCAGCTACGCCAAAAAGCAGATGAAAGCCGGCAAGCGGATTGTCAAGCAGGGCGACTGGATTACGCTGGACGGAACTAAAGGTGAGGTGCTGCTGGGTAAGTTGCCGTTGGTGGAGCCGAAGAAGGTGGCGTCCGAGGAATCGATTGCCGCACGGGCCTCATCCGGGAAGGGCACCCCGCACTCGCGGATCGCCCGTTCGCCCACCGGAGGCTCCAGCCACTCGATGTTGCAGCCCAGCTGCTGGATCAACGCCACGCTAGGACGCATCGCCTCAGGGGCGGCATCTTCTCCTTCGATCACTACCACGCGCTTGGCGTTCGTCTGCGTTCCACTCATTCGAGTCGTCCCTACTT
>DAOWAK010000242.1 GCA_030634605.1 Sedimentisphaerales bacterium | reverse complement strand
TGGCGAAGTAAAAAAATATGTCAGACGAAAGTTGTCAGGCCGGCGGTTCTTACTGAGTTTCAGTAAGGGCCGCCGGCATGCAACATTGAAGACTGAACGAAAAATATTGTTTTCGCGTCGCAATTATGACGCACAAATTCATTCGTATCCATGGAGATAAACAAATGAGGCAGCAGATTACCGTATTACTTTTCCTGTTAATGGCCGCCGTCGGTTGTAACGGTCCCCATCAGCAAGCCAAGCAGGCCGCTATGGAACGCTGGCAAAACGCCCGCTCCCGCTTAAGTGTCGATCTGGCGATTCAGCAATTCAACTCCGGCGATTTGAAAAAAGCCGCTGCTACCGCGGTTTCCGCCATCGATATCAATCCGGAAAATGCCCAGGCCCATCTGATCCTGGGGCAAATCTATCTGGAGCAGGATAAACTGGCCAATTCCCGCGACTGTTTTGAAAAATGCCTCGAACTTCAGTCTGGTCAATCCGAGGCCCATTATTTTCTGGGCATCATTAACCAGCGTTGGCGAAAACTTCAGCCGGCTTTCGACCATTTCCAGGCTGCCGGGCAACTGCAGTCCGACCGGACTGAATATCTGTTAGCCATGGTCGATACCAAAATGGCTATGGGTGAGCCTGATAACGCTTTGCAGTTGCTCACCGATAATTTTCACTCCGTCAACAAAACCGAAGCTCTCTACGCCGCCGCCGGCAATGTCTATGTCAGCCTCGGTCAGGATGATGCTGCCGTCGAAAAGTTTCAACAGGCCCTGGATATCAACCCCGATGTCTGGATTGTCAAAGAATCCCTGGCTTTTTCCCTGCAGCGTTGTGGACGGCACAATCAGGCACTGCAAGTTTTTAAAGAACTCGACAGCCGCGACGGAACCGGCAAAACCTCCGGCTACGGCAAAAATTCGGACAGTCGATGGATCTTTCGGTTGGCTATGGGTGATTGTTATCTGGCATTGAAAAATTATCATCAGGCGCAGCGCTGTTACGAATTTGTCAGCACCAAAAATGCTTCGAATCCGGACATCTGGGTTCGGCTCGGACAAACTCTGCTCGCCCGACAAAAATCCGATCGGGCTGAAACCTGCGCCCGCAAAGCTTTGGCCCTGGACGAAAATAATTCCGAGGCTTTGTTGCTGCTCGGATACGTCGCTATTAAAAAGGGTAACTATCAGCAGGGGGAAAAAGTCTGCAAGCAAATGATCAGCAAAAACGACCAGGACCCTCTGGCTTATTGCATGCTTGGTCAGTGCCTGCAGGCCTTGGGCCAAAACGACGAAGCTCTGGATTGTTATGCCCGGGCTTTGCAGATTGACCCCAATGACAAACTGGCTGGTAACCTGCTGCTTAAAGTTCAGGATGTTTCGGTTGGTGCCCAAGCAGGCATCTCCAGCCATTGACAGATTGACAGGTCGATTTCCGGCAGCTTGAAACACTGTCAAAGCTGAACCGGTCGCGACATAATTTAGAAAAACAACAGAATTCAACTTACCTGTGGAGGCGGAGAGTTGTTTTTAGCACGAAAACTGATATTGGTGCTGGTTATTTTGACCGCCCTGGGCGGCAGCGCCGCATATTTTGTCACCCGCATGGGACTCACCGGGTCAGCCGAACAGGGTCGTTATCTGGGCTGGACTGTTTTTGCGCTTTTAACTTTTCTTAGTCTCCTCCTGGCGGTGCTTATCTGGAGAAATCTCTCTTCCAGCTTGCGACAAATCTGCACCCAGTTAAAACACTTCGAATCTGATGATGAAATCGGCATGATAATGATCGACGAGCGTGATGAACTGGCTGAGCTGGTCGATGCGGTGAATCATTATTTAACCCGGATTGAGTCAAAATTCCGCCAGGACCGAATCCTGCAAAAAGAACTCGAAATTCAGGCCCGAGTCGCCGAAGCCGAGCGCCGTCAGCGCGAAGCTGTTATTTTTAGCATCTCCCAGGCGGTTCTGGTAACCGATAAATACGACGAACTGATCCTGGCCAACCAGAGCGCCGAAAAACTATATCAATTCGACCTCGACAGCAGCTACCGAAAATCCATCGATCAGGTTATCCATGACGATGAACTGGTCGAATTGATCCGACAGACCCGGAGGCAAAAGAACACCCGGGTTACCGAAATGTTCGAACGCGTGGACCCGCAACGCAAAAAAAACTTAAGCCTGGAAGTTTTTCTGTCCTGCGTCCTGGACTGTCAGGATGAAATCCTGGGTGTCGTGGTTGTGATTCATGACGTTACCGCCGAAAAAGAAATCGCCCGGATGAAAGATGATTTCGTTAACAGCGTTTCCCACGAATTCAAAACTCCCCTGGCCAGCATCAGTGCCTGCGCTGAAATGCTTGAAGATGACGAAGCTGCCGACAAACAAAGCCGTCACGAATTGAACAGCATTATCCGGGAACAGGCCCAACGACTTAATCGTCTGGTTGACAACATCCTGAACCTTTCCCGCATTGAGTCAGGAATGTTCAAAGCTAATAAGAAAAACCTCAACCTTACCGATCTGGTCCGGCAGGTAATTTCCGCCATGCGTCTCCAGGCCGCCGAAAAAAATATCACTATCGAACAGGAAATTAATTGCACCGAACCGCTGATCTTTGCCGATCCGGACATGATCCACCAGGCGTTAATGAATCTGCTCAGCAACGCTATTAAATATTCACGTCCGGGCCAATCCGTTTCCGTTGTGCTGAGCCAAAAAGACGACCAGCACGTTCTGTTGCAGGTTAACGATAACGGAGCCGGAATCCCGGCAGAAAATCTCGATCAGATTTTCGAAAAATTCTATCGTGTCCGACAAAATCGCGACTTGGCTGGTGGCACCGGGCTGGGCCTGCACCTGGTCAGAAAAATAATTGAAACCGTACACGACGGCAGAATCAACGTAACCAGTCAGCCGGGAAAAGGCAGCAACTTCTTTGTCTGCCTGCCGCTTTGTCGGCAACTTGAACTGGTTGCCAGGTAAAAACTTGACCAAGGTATAAAACCGAAAATATTAAACGAAAGAATAGATTCAGGAAAAAAGACTTAGCAGCAAAGAATCCAGGAGAAACTCGATGATCGAAAACAGCAAGAAAATATTAGTCGTGGACGATGAAGTGCACATTCTGCACGTCGTCTCCTTAAAACTCCGCAACGCCGGTTATGAAGTTGTTACCGCCCGGGACGGCCGCGAAGCCCTGGAAATTGCCCAGGTCGAAAATCCCGACCTGGTGATTACCGACTACCAGATGCCCTATTTGTCCGGCCTGGAATTGTGTCGCCGCTTAAAACAAATCCCCCACACCGCTCA
>DAOWAK010000063.1 GCA_030634605.1 Sedimentisphaerales bacterium | reverse complement strand
TGATCCCCAGCCAACTCTCCAACTCATTAGTGTTCCAGACAATCAAACAACCCGCCACCGCCCCGACGCTCGCGCCCACAATCCCCACCAGCATCCCGTAACCCAGAAAAATCTGACTCACCCCCCAGCCCGATCCGCCCACGCTCTTGACAATCCCCAGGTCCTTGACCTTCTCCATCACGATCATGTAAAAAATCGCGAATATTACAAAAATCGCCACCAGCGCGATCATCGCGAACACCACCACCATCAGAGACTTTTCCTTCTCCGCCGGTGCGATAAAACTCCGCCGATATTCCTGCCAGCTCTGCACTTTCACATCCGCCGGCAACCGCCCCCGACCCGCCACTTTCTGTTCGGCGACAAATTCCCGCCACAACTTTGCAATCGCTGCTCGGCCCTGCTCCAGCGCAACACCTTCGCGCAACTTAATCCTGATCTCGCCGGCTCGTTTGGGTTCGCCGTCGCCGCCGTCCATATAACAGAGCTTTTGCAGTTGATCGAAATCCACATAAACTCCCGACATATCCACGTCCACCAGTCCGCTGTCCGAATCATCCACATAAAAAAATCGCTGCTGCTCACCCGTACCCGAACCTGCCACGGTTCCGCGACTGCTCAAACCAAACACCGTAATCGGCCAACTCAAATACGACCCCGGTTCCAGACCCCGCTCATGCAGATCCTTAATATCACTCTTGTTCGGCCGCCCCGTGTACCGCTGAGCCAGATACAGCACCCCCGCTATGAATCCGCGCTGGCGTTGCTCTTCGGTCAGAATGTCCGCGCCCGGAATAACAAACTTATCTTTGGGAACGTTAAAACTCGTTTTACTTTTGCCTTTTTGCCAGTGCAGCGTTTCGCCGAACCCCGTTACCCGACAGAACTCGCCCAGCTTCACGCCAAAAACTCCCACCGCGTCCGGCTCGCTCATCGAACCCACCAACCCAAAAGTTCGAATCACCGGTGTCGCTACCTCCGCCGGCCCATCATCTGTTACTCGCCTGATGAATTCCTCGTACCCGTCAAAGCCCACCAGCGAATCCCGCGTCAACACCACGTCCCCAGCCCAGCGATGGTTCCGCATCCGCGTATCTTCCAACAGACCCGACATCACGCTCAACACCACCAGCACCATCATCACCAGCAGCGCCACCGCAGTCACCGCGATGTACGCCACGCGCTTCTTCAAAAAATACCGCCATATCAATAACAACTTGAACATCTTATTCAAAAAATCCCGATGTTAGAATTTTGTTCCTGCTAATGTAAATTGCATTTTAGATTTTAAACCTTCGAGATTCCCGTGCCAGGCTCTCCGCTTCAGATCGTCATTCGTTATTCGTCATTAATTCGTCATTCTGATTTCGTCATTAGTCATTAACATATTGGTCAATATAAACCGTAAACGCTTACGAATTTTATCATTCCCATCTCAGCGCCTCAACCGGCTCCATCCGTGCCGCTTTGATCGCCGGTATCAACGCCCCCAGCACCGCCGAAGCTATTCCCACCGGCACAATCCAGCCCACCGAATCCCACGCCACTTCATTGGGAATCTCGCTGAACATGTAAACGCCGCTTTTCCATATCTTAAATCCCAGCAGCTTGGTCAGTACCGTTTCAACCAGAGCGATATTCCGCGTCGCCCACGCTCCCAGCCCCACCCCCAGAATCGCACCCAACACCCCGATCCCGCCGCCGAACCAAAGAAACAACTCCGCCACCGCCCACCGCGACGACCCCAGGCTCCGCACAATTCCAATATCCCGCCGCTTCTGCATCACCACCATAAACAAAATCACAAATATCAACAGCGCCGCCACCAGACAAATCAGTCCCAGCAGCAATTGCATCACGTTCATCTGTTTGCGAATCTCGTGCGTAAAAATCTGAATGCCGGGACTTTCAGTCGCCGGAAAAATATCCACAAACGCCGCCTGTCCCTGGGACCAGTTCATCCGTTCGGTAGCGAACTTATCCCAGCCCCGCCGAACCTGTTCCAGCGCCTCGTCCAACTCCACACCCTCAGCCACTCGAATCTGAACGCTCCCCCGACACAGATAACCATCGTCGTCGACAATTTTGGTGCCGATCATCTCCTGCACCACCTCGAACGGCAGATACACAAACCGCGTATCCACATCGTTCATTCCCGTCTGAACAACATCCACCACCCAACAGGCTTTGCTTATCTTGCCGACTTCCAGACCACCGCCACCCTGACTCCGTCTCACCGTGGTCACCACCATCGCGGTATCGTGCTCAAGGATTTTCTGCTCGATCCCCGCCCGATCATATTCATCTGTCAAATCGTCCGGCTCACCAAAAATCCCCACCCCTAATATCACTCCCACCGGCTCTTTCTGCTGCCGTTTCTTTTTCATCCACTGTTGAACTTTTTCGCGCATCGCATCCGGCACCGCAAAACTCGGATCTGCCCCGCCGGCGCCCCCCTGTAAAAACAAACTCTCGCGAAACCACGATTCCCGACACCGACGCTCCAGATCAGTCCCCACCAACTGCACCGCCCGGACATCGCCCTTACCCAAAAACAACAGCGCCCCGGTCTGCACCACCGGCGTCGCCGACGCCACCCCCGGCTGCTCTTCCCGATAATCCACCAGCTCGCCATATTGCGCCATCTCCGAACCCGGCACCAGCACAATCTCACCCAGCACCCGCTCGGCATGGGAAAGATAAGCATCGATGAATCCGCTGAAAAGACTGGTCACCACGATCAGCAACGCCACGCAAAGCCCCACCGCCGCCACCCCAAAAAACGCTATCCGCCGTTTCCGCAGATAACGCAAACATAAAAAAAGCTTATGCATAGACAACCGCCGCTCGCTTGAATTGATACCTTCGGTCCCTCGGCTATTCGCCGCTCGGCCGCATTAACGGGAACAATATAACGTCCCGTATCGAACTCGAATTGGTCATCAGCATCACCAGCCGATCGATCCCAAATCCCATCCCGCCCGCCGGCGGCATTCCATATTTCAGCGCCGTCACAAAATCCTCATCCATCACCGCCATGGTCTCTTCCTGACCTTCAAGCTGAATCCGGAAATTCTCTTCCTGAATCTTCGGATCGTTCAGTTCCGTGTAGGCGTTGGCAATTTCCATCCCCGCCACAAACAACTCGAACCGCTCCGCGATGGTTTCGTCGCCAACCTTCCGCTTCGTCAACGGGCAAAGCTCCGCCGGATAATCCTTAACAAACGTCGGATTCAGAAGCTTATCTTCCACAAATTCTTCAAACACCTCGTTCACCACCACAGTATCGCTCATGCGCTTTTCTTCAATTTCCAACTTCCGAGCCTTGGCCCGCACCGCCGCAATATCGCTCATCTCACAACCCACATGCTCGGCAAACAACTCCGCGTAAGTCTTCCGCGCCCAGGGCTTAGAATAATCGATCACCTGCCCGGCGAACTCCAGCTTCATATCCACCGACCGCTGCTCGACCAACTGACAAACCAGCTCCTCCATCAAATCCATCATCACGTTGTAGTCCGCGTACGCCTGGTACAGCTCGCACATGGTAAATTCCGGATTGTGCTGAGTGCTGATCCCTTCGTTGCGAAAATTCCGGTTGATCTCAAACACCCGCTCCATGCCCCCCACCAGCAGCCGCTTGAGATACAACTCCGGCGCGATCCGCAGATACAATTCCATATCCAGCGCATTATGATGCGTAACAAAAGGCCGTGCCGCCGCCCCACCCGCAATCGACTGCATCATCGGCGTTTCCACTTCCAGAAATTCCCGCCCCCGCAGGTAATCCCGAACCGTCCCGATAATCGCCACCCGATCCTTAAACGTCCCCATCACTTCCGGATTGCTGAACAGATCCACATGCCGCTGACGGTACCGCTGCTCCACATCCTGCAAACCGTGCCATTTGCCCGGCGGCGGCAGCGTCGCCTTGCACAGCAGCTTCATTTCTGTCGCCCAGATCGTCACCTCACCCGTCTTGGTCTTGCCGAGCGTCCCTTCCACCCCAATAATATCGCCCAGATCCAGCAGCTTCGCCGCCGGCCACACCTCAGACAGCAGCTTCTTACTCAGCCCCACCTGGATCGTCCCCGTCCAGTCCCGCAGTGTAATGAAAATCAGCTTGCCGATATCCCGGTGCAGCACAATCCGCCCCGCCCCGCGAACCACCTGCTCTTCATTTTCCGCATCGTACCGGTCCTTAATCGCTGCCGAAGCCTCCACCGCCGCCTGCTCCGAATCCGCAAACCGACCCCCGTAAGGATCGATATCCATCTCACTCAGCTTGGCCAGCTTTTCCCGCCGAACCTGCTCATATTCATTCACCGATAGCTCTTTTTCCTGTTTTTCCTGGTTCATAGTCCACCCATCATAGCCCCAAACCACCCACCGTCAACGATAAACCTCTCTCAGCCGCCCGCCTTCGCAGCCCAATACAGGCCACAATCGCCCATTTACATACTCGCCGGCAGCGGTTAAAATGTCACAATGTTCACCGGCATCTTCATCGTCGCCATTATCCTGCTGATTGTCGCCCTCGTCTGCCTGGCTATCGCACTGTTTCGCCTCTGGCTGCGCGATCTGCAAATCCAACGCGACCGGGACCTCGAACGCCGCGAAAAATTCCGACCCGACGGCAAACCCTACCCACCCGCCGACCGTGGAATCTGTGATTGTTGCAGTCAGCTCAACGAAAAGGTATACTATATCCAGTCAGGCCAACGCCTGTGTCCCGATTGCTACCATAATATGCTTGAGGATCAGAAAAACCTTCCTCGATAGTAAGCAGGAGTCTTTATGTCAAACGCCAATCTCATGAACACCCCCGTTTACACCGTTAGCGACGACCGGGTCCTCTCCATGCACGACCTGCTCAACTTCTTTTACGAACATGGCTCCCTGCGCGTTTCCGACCTCCACCTCAAATCCAATAATCCACCCACCTACCGCGTCGATGGCCAACTTCAACCCATGAACGGACCACCCCTCGACCCGCAAACCGTCGAAGCCCTGGCCCGCACCATCATCTGCGATGGCGAATGGGAAGTGCTTATCAAAAACCGCGCCGTGGACACCTCCTACATCACCGACACCATGCAGTTCCGCATCAACACCTTCTACGATTCCCACGGCCTGGCCGTCGCCATCCGTGCCCTTGAACCGGATCCCGTCCCCCTCGAAAAAATCGGCTTTCCCAACCGCGTCTGGCACGACATCGTCAACAAACAGTGGGGCCTCGTCCTTGTCACCGGCATCACCGGCTCCGGAAAAAGCACCACCATCTCCTCGATGATCAACCACATCGCCAAAATCCGACCCTGCCGCATCATCACCCTCGAAGACCCTATCGAATACCGACTCACTTCCGACCAGGCCCTCATCTCTCAACGCGAAGTCGGACGCGACGTACCCGGATTCGCCCATGGCATACGCGACTGCCTCCGCGAAGATCCAGACGTCATCTTCGTCGGCGAAATGCGCGACCGCGAATCCGCCGCCTGGACTCTCACCGCCGCCGAAACCGGTCACCTCGTCTTCTCCACCCTCCACACCCGCGACGTCCGCGGCACCATCACCCGCCTGCTCGACATGTTCCCCGCCGACCAGCAGGACGAAGTCTCCAACCAGCTCTCCCTGGGCCTGAGCCACATCCTCTGCCAAAAACTCATCCCCCGCGCCGACGGCCAGGGCCGAGCCGTCGCCATGGAAGTTCTCAACAACTCCTACGCATTGGGAAACCTCATCCGCCTCAGAAAAATGGAACAAATCTATTCTTTCCTCCAGACCCGCACCAAAGACGTCCCCGAAGAACGCATGATAACCCTCGAACGCTCCCTCGCCCAGCTCGTCCTGAACAAAGTCATCGAACCACTCGAAGCCGAAAAATGGGCCAATCACCCACAAACCTTCCTCGACGAAATGAAAAACGTTCAACAAAAAATCAAAAAAACAACCTGACCGATCCGACTTGTCATGCCCGGCTTGATCGGGCATCCAGCCTCTTAAAGGGCCAATAGATTCCCGCTTACGCCAGATAACATCAAGTAATCGCTCGTCAATAAAACTTTACCTCCATAACTTTTTACTGATCGGTCAGCTTGAGTGGTAAAATTTCTTTGTGTCTTTGTGTCTTGTATGTGGTAGAATCGGTGCCTTAAAAGCATAATGCCTGGATGAATATTACACCTGGACTAAATCCCGGAGAAATAATGACCTTTAAGATTACCCAAACTAAACTGCCCGGCGTCATCCTCATCGACACCAAAACCTTCTGCGACAACCGCGGCTTTTTCCTGGAAACTTTCCACCTGCAAAAATACGACGAAATCGGACTGCAAAAACCCTTCGTCCAGGACAACCATTCCCGCTCGGCCGGCGGTGTCATCCGCGGCCTGCATTATCAACTAAAACACCCTCAAGCCAAACTCGTTTACGTCGTCCAGGGCGAAATCTTCGACGTCGCCGTGGACATCCGACGCGGCTCCGATACCTTCGGCCGCTGGACCGCCGCTGTGCTCTCCGACAAAAACCATCAGCAAATGTATATTCCCGAAGGCTTCGCCCACGGCTTCTGCGTCCTCTCCGATTCCGCCGACGTCACCTACAAATGCACCGACATCTACACCCCCGGCGACGACTTTGGCATACACTTCGCCGACCCCCAAATCAACATCAATTGGCCAACCCCAAACCCCATCCTCTCCGAAAAAGACCAACAAAACCCCACCCTGAAATCCATCAATCCCGATCTCCTCCCCACCTATCAACCCTGACGTGTCATGCCCGACCAGATCGGGCATCCAGTATTTCCGCATTCCAAAGCCACGAAATCCCAGCTGTTCTTTTCGCATAAAACATTCGCAGCCATTTTAGATTTTGAACCTTTGAAAATTAGAATTTATTTCGGATTTAGCGACCACCGGCCGAGCCGGTGGTATGAGGAAGGCCCCTAAAAGGGGCCGTTAAGAACGCCCAGCAAAATAACGTCCCACACTATGTCATTCCCGCGCAGGCGGGAATCCAGTATTCTTGGGGCAGAACATTCCTTACTT
>DAOWAK010000271.1 GCA_030634605.1 Sedimentisphaerales bacterium | reverse complement strand
ATGCCATGTTGCTCGTTTTGTAAATCTGAATCTGACAGACCTTTAAAAAAGGCCCTGCTGGAGTGCAATTAACGAAACGTAAAACTGCGAAAGTTAACTCTAATATTCTTCTCTTTTAACCAACTTTTTCTGAACAGAACCGTTTTATTACAAAAACAATTCCTACTAAATAGTACGGTATCAGGTTGTTCAGGTCAACTCAAAGGTAGCTGGGCCGGGGTGGGTGAGGAAGAAGGTTTGTTGGGAAAATTCTTTCGGATAAGCCTGTTGGTATTGTTTTGCCCAGTCTTTGAGGAAATTTTCGGCCTGTTCGGTTGGAACCAGGGCCCAGACGCTGCCGCCGAAGCCGGCGCCGAAAGCTGAGGCAGCCACTGCGCCAATCTTTCTGGCGGTTTGGGCGAGGAAGATGGTTTCGGTTACCTGGTTGCCCAGTTGGGTGTCGGTGAGTTCCTGGGAGCGGTCCACGTGTTTGCCGAATTCGTCGGTGTTGACGGCGTTGAGGGCGTCGCCGGCGGCGGGGATGATTTCATCGCTTTCGGCGTAAAAGTGTTCGAAGCGGGTTGAGATTTCCTGGGCGGTAAATTCATTGTGTTTGGCGGTCTGGAGGATTTCTCTCATTTTTGCCAGGGCGTCTGGTCCGGAAGCCAGGGCGGCGGCGATATGAGGATCGTCCCGGTGAGTGGCTTGGTTCCAGTTTTGTACGACCGCGGAGCCTAACAGTGAGGCTCGATTGTATTTTTCGCGAGCGGCCCCGGTTTTTTCGGCTGCCACGCCGCTGCCGGCGATGGCGAAAATGTAACCGGTGGGCACTTCGATGAAACGTTCGAAATTGACCGGGCAATATGAATACTGGCTGAGCTTGTTGGGCTGGGCGCAGAGGATCGCGGTGTGGTCCTCGCTGCCGCCAAAGGTGCCGACGCCCTTGTCGCCAACCAGGGTGCCGAAGTTCTGGCCGTTTTCGCAGGTGCCGAGGTAGCCGGCCAGGGATTCTTTGGAATCGATATTTGTTTTATATTCCTCGCGCTGGTCGAGTTGATTAACTTTGTTGAGCACCAGGAAGAAGGAAATCATCATGGCGCTGGAGCTGCTCATTCCGGCAGCCGGGGGCAGATCGCTGTTGAAGGCGATGTCGGCGCCGCAGAGTTTGCCGGGGAAATTGCGGGCCAGGCGGCGCACCACGGTCATGGGGTAATTGCTCCAGTGGCCCATGGTGGGGGTCAACTCGGTGCCAATTTCGAAATCGCTTTTTTCGTTCATGGCGGTGGCGGTGATGTTAACCTTTGCGTCGGTACGCGGGGCGGCTACCAGGCAGAAGCCCTTTTCCGCTGTGGCTACGACGCTACGTCCGCCGTTGTAATCGGTGTGTTTGCCCAGTACCTCGATCCGGCCCGGCACAAAAAAAGCACACGCTGGTTCGTCGCCCCGGCGACCGGTCTGCAAGAGAGCCTGGGCGGATTGCACAAACAGATCAGCTTTAGCTTCGGCGGCTTCGGAACTTAGTCCGCCGGCAAGCAGTTTTTTTAACACAGCTTCTCGATCGGCCAAATCGGCAAGTTTCAAAGCAAAACTCATAGATTCACCTTTTTACCTTTCAACTTTGCGGTTATCGACGGTACGTCAGAGCGAAATGACATGTCCAGAACCGACGCTTTGTAGATGGGCGCCTCGAATTTACAGCCTAGCTCATCGATGCAATACTGGACGGCGTCGGTGATTTCCAGTTCGCCGCGTGGTGAGGGCTTGATCGATCGGCAGCCGGTGAAGATTTCCGGACCGAATCGCCAGCAGTTCATGCTCACGCAGATCGGCTCGGGCAGCGAATTCATGGTGTCTTCGTCGGGCTTTTCGATGATCCGGGTCATGAAGCCGTCGCTGTCGAGATGGATCAGCGCGAAACGGGTGATTCGATCGGCGGGGATATTGCTGTCGGAGAGCATTGCGTCGCGTTCGAACGCTGCCAGGCCGTTGTTGTTTTGCAACTGCCGCAGCCCCCGCAGAGCTTCGGTGGGATAATAATTGTCGGAATTTATCACCAGAATCGGATCGCCCGCGGCGAAGTCCTCAACTGCGGCTACGGCGTCAGCGGTTCCGAGGGGTTCGGTCTGCACGGCAAAATCGATCTGCAACCGGGAGCATTTGACTTTTTCCCGGTAATATTGCCGGACGTTATCGTGCTCGGGACCGATTACCAGGCAGATTTTTTTGTAACCGGCATCGGCCAGATCGTTCAGGACGTAATCCAGAAAGGGCCGATCAATCGGAATCATGGCTTTGAGACCGGTGTTGGCCACTTGGGATTGCTGATCGGAAATCTCAGCTGATTTATCTTCTTTACGCATTCTGGTTCCGAGCCCACGGGCCAGAATTACCGCCTTTTCCATCACATTGTTAGCCACTGAATTCTCCAATAAACACAAACCTTTGTCAGTCATCACTTTACAGCCGACCCTGGCTGACGTGCGGACCTCTGAAAATCAGGGGACATGATAACGTAATCGGTCTCTGATGTCATTAAAATTACGTAAGCGTTCGCAATTCAGATTGTCCATTGAGTTAATGACGAATGACGAAACCAGAATGACGAATCAATGACGAAATCCGAATTTAGAAATTCAACACGTATCGCAGTAAAAAAGAACACCCGTAATAATTAGGGGTGTTCATTAGTATCGGCACTAAATCAACCAGCCAAATTTTGTCATTTGGGATTTGACCCGGAAACCAGAAAAAAAACACTGGATTCCCGCTTCCGCGGGAATGACAAAAAATAACATCTTTTAGGGAACCTCTAAAAATTCATTTTGGCTACGAGCGGGTCTGTTTTCCGTCTGGTCGTCGTCGCGAAAAACCGGGAATATTCACCAATAT
>DAOWAK010000074.1 GCA_030634605.1 Sedimentisphaerales bacterium | reverse complement strand
ATCTGCCCCAGAAAGCCGATCAGCTTGAGGTAGTTGGTGAACGACTGCAAGTCGAGCTTAATTTCGATTTCCTGATTTATTTGATTGTCATTACTCATGGTGATTATATCTGGCCGATCTGCCGGACATTCTGGGAGTATCGTCCGCCTCATTTGAAGGTAATTGCTGACGGGGAAATGGTTTGTGACGAGCCGGCGTTGGTTTTTGTAGGCAATATTTCACGTTATGCGATTGGATTGGATATTCTGGGGGATGCGGACTGTTCCGACGGGCTGCTGAACTTGAGTATTTATAAATACCGTCGGCGCAGGCAGTTACTGGCCCATGCGGGAAGGACGATTATCAAAAAATCGCATCTTAGTCCGATGGTTACTCGTAAAAAGTGTGCATCGGTGACTATTGACAACCATCACAGCGGTATTCCGGTGCAAATCGATGGGGATCCCGGGCCGAATCTGCCGCTGGAGATTAATATTATTCCGGGGGCAGCGAAGATTCTGACGCCGCCGGCACCGCCGGGGGAACAATTCTGCCCGCCAGTGAAGAATTATCATTTTAAAAAGTGGTTTCTGAGCTAGATGGCCTGTTTATTTTGCTTGAATCTGCTGCATAACTTCCCAAAATGAGTACATTCGCTAGCGCGGCTCTATGTGTCGTACTTTTTTCATAACTTTTCACGTTTCACAAGAAAGTTTCTGTGATGAAATCTATAAAAATTGGTTCTTCGCTGTCGAAGCCGGTGTTAATTGGTCCTGATGGGGAAATGGTGCTGGTTTCGGGGCCTTGCGTTATTGAATCAAAGGAGCTTTGCCTGGAAATTGGTGAGTATCTAAAGAAACTCTGCGAGAAAATCGGGATCGGGTATGTTTTTAAGGCCAGTTTCGACAAAGCCAACCGGACGAGCGTTTCCAGCTTTCGGGGGCCGGGGCTGGAGGAGGGGCTGAAGATTCTGGGGGAGATCCGTGAAGAGTTGGCGGTGCCGGTTTTGAGCGATATTCATTTGCCGGATCAGGCGGCGGTAGCGGCGGAAGTGCTGGATATTATTCAAATACCTGCGTTTTTGGCCCGCCAGACAGATTTAGTGGTGGCGGCGGCTATGACGGGTAAGCCGATTCAGGTGAAAAAGGCGCAATTTATGGCGGCGGCGGATATGAAAAATGTTATCGATAAGATTAAGTCCCAGCAAAATGAGCAGATTATCCTGGTCGAGCGGGGGAGCAGCTTTGGCTGCAACCAATTGATATGTGATATGACGTCGATACCTGGGATGCGGCAGTTAGGGTATCCGGCGTTGATCGACGCGACGCATTCGACTCAGAAGCCGGGGGGGCTGGGGAACGCTTCGGGGGGTGATCCGGAGATGGCGCCGGTGCTGGCGCGGGCGGCGATGGCTGCGGGTGCGGATGGAATTTTCATTGAAGCCCACCCTGACCCCAAGCGAGCGTTATCGGATGCGGCCTCGATGCTGAATCTGGATCAGATGGAAGAGCTGCTTTGTTGCTGTCGCGATATCCATCAACGAGTAAGGCAGTAATTTGAATAGCAGTGCAGCTAAGCGCGCTTAGAAATTTCTTTTTTTTGCAGGACAATCGTTGTAATGGCCGCTAGAATACGTCAAATCGCAACCTAGGTTTTTTTCCAGAGTAAGTCTAATCCAGCCGATCTGCTGAGCTAAAGCAGTGAAGGTTATTGTATCAATTAAGCAGTATTTTACACAGGAGTCTGCCAATGCAATTTAAATTATTATGTTCGAATCTACTGGCCCAAGCCGAAACCGCTAAGGCATCTCAAGGGATTACGCTAGAAGCTATTGACTGGGGAATAATCGTGGCTTTTTTAGCGATAATTGTGCTGATTGGCATACTGGCGTCACGTCAGGCGGGTAAGAGTTCGGAGAATTTCTTTCTGGGGGGCAGAACGATGCCGTGGTGGCTGCTGGGTGTTTCGATGGTGGCGTGCACGTTTTCGTGCGACACGCCGAACCTGGTAACGGGTTTTGTGCGTGAAGGCGGGGTGGCGGCCAACTGGGCCTGGTGGGCATTTTTGATTACGGGTATGGTAACGGTGTTTATCTATGCGCAACTGTGGCGTCGATCCAAGGTTATGACTGACCTGGAATTTTATGAAATGCGTTACAGCGGAAAAAGCGCTGCAGTTCTTCGTGGTTTTCGGTCTTTGTATCTGGGAGTGTTTTTCAATTGTCTTATCATGGGCTCGGTAACATTGGCGGCGATCAAGATCGGGCAAGTGATTTTTGGAGTTGAGCCGTGGGTGGCAGTGGTTTGCGGGTCGGCGGGGGTGGTGCTTTACGCGACGATAGGCGGGATTAAGAGTTGTATCTGGGCGGACTTTTTTCAGTACTCGATAGCGATGGCGGGTGCGGTGTATGCGGCGGTGGTAGCCTGTCAGCAACCTGAAGTCGGAGGGTTGAGCGAACTGCTGAAGAATCCCGCTATAGTGGATAAGTTGAGTTGGATGCCTGATTTTTCGACGTGGCTGGCGTGGGTTCCGTTGTTGTTGATTCCGGTGGCGGTGCAATGGTGGGCGGTGTGGTATCCGGGCGCGGAGCCGGGCGGGGGCGGTTACATTGCCCAGCGGATGTTGGCTGCCAAGGACGAGAAGAACGCTATTGGCGCCACGATGTTTTTCAATTTCATGCACTACGCGATACGTCCCTGGCCCTGGATTATTGTGGCTTTGGCTTCAATTGTGTGCTATCCCAGCCTGGCGGATATCAAGTCGCAATTTCCGTCTATTAGTCCGCAGTACCTCAAGGAAGACATAGCCTATCCGGTAATGATAGCGAAACTTGGTCCGGGCTTTTTGGGTCTGGTGGTGGCATCGCTGATAGCGGCGTACATGTCCACAATCGGGACGCATTTGAACTGGGGTTCATCTTACGCGGTGAATGATTTTTACAAACGGTTTATCAAGCCGGACGCCAGCGAAAAGGAACTGGTAACGGTAGGTCGTCTTTGCACCGTGTTGCTGATGGTAATTGCCGGCGTGTTCGCGTTAACGTTCCTTGAAGATGCGACGCAAGCATTTAAGATTTTGTTGCTATCCGGTGCGGGTACGGGGGCGATTTATATTTTACGCTGGTTCTGGTGGCGAATTAACGCGTGGACGGAGATTGTGGCTATGGTAGTTGCGACTGTGGTAGCTTTTGGGATTGTGCTGGGGGTAGGTGATGAGGGGACTTATAAGTGGTATATCGGTAGTTCCGCGGTATCTGAGAGAGTCATGGAAATCGAAAACACCGAGTTGGCTGAATATATTATCACAGAACAGGAAACGGCGAGCGAAAAGGGTGATAATCTTTCCGAAGCTATGGAGGCAGAAGTTAAGGTTTGGCGTAAGGCCCAAAAAACGGGTCCTCTGGAACGTGACCGTGCTCGATTGCTTTACGAAAAAGCTTTAGAGAGTCAGGAAAATCACGATGAGGCAACGACCGCTATCGCTCTGCTGAAGAAACAGAATGAGCTTGATTATAAGAATTTCATAAAGCCTAGAGCTGAGCTTGAAGACATTTTATCTGAAAACGAAATTGCCTACGAAGAAGTTGCCGAAGAATATGTGAAGTTGAAAGCCAGCCACGAGGCAGCGGAAGCGAACCTCAAGGAGAACAAGTCGGTTTACGCCCAAGCACTTGAGCAGGCCAAGAGCTATGATGAAGTTGCGTTGACGGAGGCCCGCGAAGCCCTGTTTGAAGCGGAGCAGCAGAAAAATAAGACAGAAAAGGAGTTAAATGAGCACTTCGAAAAGTATGGTGTAACAATTGTGATTACCGAGTCACCGGAAACCGAACCCGTTTGGTTTGCGTCCTTCAATGAATTTGTTGGTAATTATGGCGACGGGGTAAAAGCAATCGTGGATGGTGATGTTGTATATGTTTATGATACGAAAATTGAAGAGCTTAAGTTTTCGGTGCAGCTGTTGGTTTGTGTGGGTTTTGTGACGTTGGCGTGGGTGATAACGACACTGGTTACGGCACCGGCGGATAAGAAGACGTTGCGGAGTTTCTACAAGCTATGTCATCCGGGCGGGCCGGGTTGGCGGAAAGTGGTGGAGCAGGCGCGGGCCGACGGTGAGGAGATTGACCAAAAGGACGCGATTGGCGACTGGAAGCTGCCGATCCAGATTTTGTGTGTCTTTTTGGGTTGCGTTACTATTTATAGTTCCCTGTTTTCCATTGGGAATTTTGTTTACGGCAACAATGTCTGGGGTTTTATACTGATTGGTGTGGCGGCGGTTTCGGTTTTGGCACTGTTTAAGTGTTTTGGCAAGATAGGTGCCGAATCGAGCAGCGACTGATCGATCGGCAATCCAGGATTGTGATTCAAGGGCAGGCCTAAAAAACCTGCCCTTTTCTATTTTGCGGTCTTGATATTGTCGGCAAAATATGTATAATGGTTAGATGGGATATGACTTTGACAAGATTATCGACCGGCGGAATACAGGGTCGCTGAAATGGGATCAGTATCCGGATGACGAAGCCATTTCGATGTGGCTGGCGGATATGGATTTCCAGGCACCGCCGGCGGTCCTGGAGGCGTTGCGAAAATGCGTGGATTACGGCATTTTTGGGTATCCGCTGCCCACCAAGGAACTGGCTGAGGTAATTACTCAGGCGATGGAGCAGAAATATGGGTGGGCTATCGAGCCGGAGTGGATTGTGTGGCTGCCGTGTTTAGGGACGGGGCTTAATCTGGCTTGTCGGAGTGTGGGGAATGTTGACGACGAAGCTATTTCGTTTACGCCGGTGTATCCGCCTTTCCTGGGGGCACCGGGGCAATCCAAGCGAACTCTTTTAACGGTTCCGTTAATGCTGAAGGATGGTCAGTATGTGTTCGATCTGGAGAAGCTGAAAAAAACTATCACGCCTAAGACCAGTCTGTTGATTCTGTGCAGTCCGCATAATCCGGTTGGTCGGGTTTTTTCGCGTGAAGAATTGCTGGCGGTGGCGGAAATCTGCCTGGAAAATGATATTGTCATCTGCTCGGATGAAATTCACTGCGATCTGGTGATGGATGATGTTAAGCACATTCCAGCGGCTTCTTTGAGTTCGGAAATCGCGAATAACACTATTACGTTGATGTCGCCGAGCAAGACCTACAACATTCCGGGGCTGGGCTGCGGTTTTGCGATTATTTCCAACGAAAAGATTCGCAGGGATTTTGTTGAAGCTGAGAAGGGGATTCTTTCCACACCTAACGCTTTGGGTTATTCGGCCTGCCTGACTGCTTATCGTGATTGCGAAGACTGGCGATTGGCGGTGGTAGATTACCTGCGTAAGAATCGCGAGGTGGTGTACGATTGCATCAACAACGAACTGGCACCGCTGTCGATGCAGAAGGGGCAGGCGACTTACCTGGCGTGGATTGATGCGCGGAAGCTGGAGCTTGCGGATCCGGCGGGATTTTTTCGTGAAGGCGGGGTGATTCTTTCGGACGGGAAAGATTTCGCGGCGCCGGGATTTTTGCGTTTGAACTTTGCCTGTCCACAGGGGGTGCTGCTGGTGGCATTGTGCCGGATGAAGCGGTCGCTGGCGCAGCTTCAGTCTAATTCACTTGATTAGCTTTGATATCGTAGGCCATCAGCACTTCGCCGTGACGAATATACAATCTGCCGTCGGAAATAGCTGGGTGAGCCCAATGTTGGCCTTTGCCTTTTTCGATTTCGAATGAACTGACAACCTCAAAGGCATCGGGGGTGGCTTTGACCAGGGCGAGGGTGCCTTTTTTTTCCTCGTAACAATAGAGCATGCCATCGGCAAAAACAATGCACCCTTTGCCGGTCCAGGGTGTTTTATACATTTGCTTACCCGTATTCCAATCTACACAGACCCAGCAGTTATCACTTTTATCAGGAGCGAAAGAGTTGGCGCCATAAAGATAGTCGTCCACCAGCACCACGCCGCCATGATAACAATCGAGAACCGAATCGATCCACTTGCGGGTAACCTTGCTGCCGTCGGGGGAGAGCGTCAGCATGACATCTTCGTTGTCAACGCTGCCGGAACCGCTGGTTACATAGATGCAGCCGTCGCGACAAATGGGAGTGTTGGGATTGATTTCTTTGGCTACTTTTTGATAATCGGCGAACTTGTCCTGCCAGATAAGTTTGCCGTTTTTGGCGTCCACCGCGATGACTGACCAGGCCAGTTGCGTTAAGATCATTTTTCGCCCGGCGAACTCGAGAAGCAGGGGAGCACAGTAGGCGTGCTGTTCTTTTTCGAGGAGAATTTGCCAGAGAACCTCGCCGGTTTTTTTATTCAGAGCGAACATGGTGGCCTTTTGACCGGCGGGGGTACAGATAACCTTATCGTCAACTATCAGCGGTGATTCAGCCATGCCCCAGTGAGTGGGTTTTTTAACTCCGCCTGCGACAAAAGATTCAAACTGCCATTTTATTGTGCCGGTTTTAGTTTCGAGACAAACGACGCGGCCGTT
>DAOWAK010000226.1 GCA_030634605.1 Sedimentisphaerales bacterium | reverse complement strand
TATTCAGATGTCCCGGTGCGTTCCACCAGCCGAGGCAGCAGAGAAAAGACACTCGGAGTGAATCCTTTGGTAGCCGGGGGTTCGTCGATCGCCAAACCAATCTGCCTTTGCGCCATCGCGATTCGCGTTATCGAATCCATCAGCAGCAACACGTTCTTACCCTGGTCGCGGAAATACTCGGCTATTGAGCTCCCCACAAAGCCCCCCCTTACCCGCGTCGGCGCCGTCTCGTCGGACGTGCTGGCAACCACCACCGAATGCTGCAATCCTTCCGGACCAAGATCTTTTTCGATAAATTCTCGCACTTCTCTGCCGCGTTCACCCACCAACGCGATAACCGTAACATCCGCCGAAGTATTCCGGGCGATCATCCCCAGCAGCACGCTCTTACCAACACCGGGACCACTGAAAATCCCCATCCGCTGTCCCTGCCCGCACGTCATCAGTGCATCAATGGAACGAATCCCGGTACTCAGCGGGGTATCGATCCGCGTTCGATCCAGAGGCTTCAGCCGCTGCGAATTAACACCGCGGCGAGCCTGGCACAACAACGGACCCTGGTTGTCTATTGGATTACCGTTGCCGTCAATCACCCGCCCCAGCAACTGCTCACCAATCGGAACACTCGCCTCGGGACGCGTGCAGAGTACACGATCGCCGCGTGAAATCCCTTCCATTTCACCCAGCGGCATCAGCACCGAAATATTTCCCCGAAATCCGATCGACTCCGCTGCAGTTGTTCCGTTACGCGAATAAATCTCACATTGAGCGCCGACCGGCACCGCAAAATCTTCAACTTCCACCGTCAGACCTGTCAAACCCGCTACCCGACCCTGAACTTCATGCGCCAGCGTACGTTCCACCGCCGCTAATCTCTGTTCAAAGTTGTTTTGACAATCTTTTTCTGACATCTTATTGCTCGACCGTCTCCCTGTTTAATTCAGAAGCCGCGTTTTCCTTTTGCAAATCAACTGCATCATCTGCTGATAAAGCGGGCTTTTCTTCCTGCGACAAAGCGGGGGTTTTCATAACCTCGTTTTCAAGGTAATTCCCATCCGTACCGGTTTTTCCCGCGGTTAAAAGTTCAGCTGCGATTCGGTCGATCTGTTTATCCAGATCGGCATCAACACTGCCCTGTCCACTAAACAATCGACAACTTCCCGGCGAAACCGCTGCATCCTTTTCGAAGGTAATATTGCTATAATCTCCCAACGGCGAATTCTGACTTCTGAGCATTTCCTGTAAATGGTCCCAGTCCCTGGGATTCACCTGGACCGTCAGTTTAGTTGTTTTCGAAGTCAGCTCCAGAGCTGCCTTGACGTTCTCCATAGCGACTTGAGCTGAAAAATCTGCTACATTTTTCACCACCTTGCGGGCAATCGCCACTGCCAACGCAACCGTGGATTGCTCCGCCTGCCACAAAATCCTGTTCTTTTCCTGATCAAACTGACCGCAGATATTCATCAGAACATTAACCAGATTCTCACTGTTCCTGCTGAAGTCATTTTGTGCCTGTTCCAAAGCCTGCTCAATGCCTTCCTTCTGCCCCTGGGCTGCCCCCTTATCATAACCCTGCTGAAAACCTTCGGTTTTTGCCGTCTCGCGCAACTGTTCCAGTTCCTCCTGAGCCTGCTCCAGAATCCGTTGCTTTTCCTGCTGCGCGTTATCGATAATCGCCTGAGCTTCACGAGCGATATCATTCAGATTAAAACAGCTTTTTTCCTGGCTGCTTTGTTCAAATTCTATAGCTTTCATCACCGCCATACAAAACTACCTTAAGGTGCTAAACCACCAGTTCAGAATCTCCGCCTCGACCGCTAACTATCAACTCACCCGCATCTTCCAGCCGCCGCACAATATCAACAATTTTCTGCTGAGAGGACTCAACATCACTCAAGCGAACCGGACCCATGTATTCCATGTCTTCCTTGATCAACTGAGCCGCCCGTTCAGACATATTGTTGAATATCTTGTTCTTGAGGTCTTCACTGGCCGTCTTCAGCGACAATGCCAGCTCTTCATTATCCACTTCCTTGAGCACCGCCTGGATACCCTTGTCGTTAACCAGCAGAATGTCCTCGAAGATAAACATCAGCCGACGAATCTGTTCGACCAGATCGGGATCATCGGTTTCCAGACTTTCCAGAATCCCCTTTTCCGTCGAACGGTCGGACAAATTCAAAATCCCTGCCGCCGCTTCTATCCCGCCGGCTTTGTCGAATGTCTGAGAAACAATATCGCTTAGACGATTTTCCAGCCCCGCCTCCACCTCCTTGATCACTTCCGGATTAGTCTGCTCCATCGAAGCAATCCGCTTAACAACTTCAACCTGCTTCTGTTGCGGCAGTCCGCTAAGAATTTCCGACGAACATTGTTCAGGCATGTGCGCCAAGATCAACGCGATAGTTTGCGGGTGCTCGTCCTGGATAAATGTCAGCACATTCTCCGGATCGGCTTTCTGCAAAAACTGAAAGGGACTTTGCTGGATCGATTGCGTTATCTGTTTGAGAATTTTGCTGGCAGCTTCCGAAGGCAAACTTTTTTCCAGCAACGCCTGAGCATAACTCAGCCCGCCCTGTTCCATGTAACGCTGTGCCAGTGCCAGGTTGTAAAATTCGTTGAGTATTGCATCTTGCTCACTAGCGGAAATGCCATCGATCTCCGCTATCTCGCGAGTAATTTCTTCGATGCATCCCGTCGACAAACGACCCATCACTTCCGATGCAAGATCCTTGCCCAGCGAAACCAATATCACCGCTGCTTTGCGTAATCCTGTAATGTCTAATACACTTTCTTCCGGCATTATTTAATCCGCTTAAAAATCAGTTACCCACTATTCTTTCTGTGCTATCCACTTCTCAACCAGATTAGCTGTTGTATCTGGGGTTTCCCTCACCATATCTTTAATCTGTTCCAGTATCTGTTGCGACCGAACCGCATCCGAGTCCAGCTCCACCCCGGACAACATCCCCGTATCGTCGTCATCGCCTAATAGTACGTTGTCCTCAATCCCCAGAGCATCCATTGGTTTTTTCCCTGAAACCATCATCGCTACTGCTTCGTCTTCTTCCAGTTCCACCGGACTGGTCGCCTTACGCACCATCATCATCGCCATAAACAACGACAACAATGCCAACACCGAAACCGCCATGTGTTTGCCGTAGCGACTTACCACCGAACCCATCGATCCACCTAATCCCGCCTCAGAGGTATTCGCCGCCATCATATCGCTGTCCGCAATCCCGCCCCCGGCCCAATACCAATTCACCACTACCTTGTCCGAGTTTTCCACTGTGTCCACCAGACCGATCGTGGACATCACACTCTTCTTAAAATTCGGCAGTTCCCGGACAATTACCGCGTCAACCAGCGCCGGGTCAATAACCGGCTCAACCGCCCCACCGCTGCCGGAACCGCCCGCCGCTGCTCCGGAACCACTCCCCGCCCCGGCTGCTTGTGATTCCCGACGGACAATCCCCTCAAAATAAGCCAGCGGTATCCGAACCGTCGCGGTAATATCCTTCACCCCGCCC
>DAOWAK010000243.1 GCA_030634605.1 Sedimentisphaerales bacterium | reverse complement strand
TACCGCCGGGGGTGTCGGTGGGGTCGGGGTAAAGGTGATTCTGGAATGTCATTACCTCAATGATGAACAGATTACCAAAGGCTGCCAGTTAAGTATCGATGCTGGAGCAGCTTACGTAAAGACCGCGACCGGCTGGGCACCGACGGGGGCAACCGCAGCCAACATCGCCCTGATAAAATCTGTGGTCGGCGACCGCGTCGCCATCAAAGCCGCCGGTGGAATCCGCTCTCTGGATACTCTAATCCAGCTTTATAAGCTCGGAGCCCGCCGCTTCGGGGTGGGGCTCCAGGCGGGAATCGACATTATCGAGCAATGCGCAGCTGCTCCAGATGGTGTGATAGAAGTTTAAATCAACCAACGGGCGTCAGGACAAAACGAGATGGCAATGACCAACCAGCCCAACAAAACTGCTAACCCATTGGCATTAATGCGGTTAAAGGAACGGTTTGATTCGACTTATTCCTGGTCGATATCGCTGGCGATTCATCTGGTGGTCTTTATGATACTCATGGCCGCCGAGTGGCCCGGACAGGGGATTCCCGGTGAACCCGCGGAAGTGTCAATTATCGTGGATGATGAATCATCTGCGATGCAGGTCGGCTCCGACGAGTTTACCCCCATCGAGGTCGCTCAGGGAGATTTTGATATTTCGTCGATACCGGTTGACGAAATTCAATTTGAGGAAATCACCGACCTGAACCTGAGCAGCTCGGTTTCCAAGCCGGAACAGGAATCGCTGCTGGCGATTGAGTCATCCAGCGAGAATATGGATGAGATGACCGATCAGTGGACCGGCTTCCTTGCGGGCTCCGGGGCGACCAAGGCAGGGACCACGAGCTTTTTCGGGCTGGAGGCACGGGGCAGCAAATTTATTTATGTAGTTGATAAGTCGGGCAGCATGCGCGGACCTAAGCTGCTGGCGGCCAAAGCGGAAATGTGCCGATCGATTAATTCGCTGGGTAATGACATGGAGTTTTTGATAATATTTTTCGATCACCTCTATGAAACCATGCCGGGCGATAAGCTGGCTCGAGCGACGCGGCAAAACAAGTTGCGTTATTTTAACTGGGTGAAACATGTTGGCAACGGGGGCGGAACCCAGCCGGTCGAAGCGATGTTAAAAGCTATATCGTTGAAACCCGACGCGATATGGTTGCTGTCTGATGGTCAGTTTTCTGAGAACGCGTGTGATGTGATAGGTGACGCGAACCGAGGGAGCAGGATTTCTATTCATACCATCGCGTTTTATAATAATTATGGTGAGGCTCTGTTGACGCGGATAGCCGACGAAAATAACGGTAAATACCGGTTTGTTTCTCCGTCTGATTTACGGAGCAATCGTTAATGACGAAAAAAGTTCAGAACAATAGATTTGTTAATAACCAGAGGAAATGATTATGTTTACACGATTTTTCAGTAGTTTCAGAGGGTACCGGGGCACGGTGGTAGTGATTGCTGTTTTTCTGCTGATTTTCGGTGCAACAGCGACGCTGACCGGACAGGTCAACAGCGGCGATAGTTTTAATGAGTCGGCTTCTGAAATTTCGCTCTGGAGCACCGTTGCTGCCGGCGGGGTGATTGGATATTTAATTCTGCTGATGTCGCTGGTTGCGATGGCTTATATTATCGAACAGTTTATCTCGGTGCGCCGGGACCGGCTGATACCTGACGCATTGATTGCAGAGCTGGAACCGTTGATAGAATCGGGTAAATATGAGGAAGCTACTGATCTTTGCCGAAAAGATGGTTCTTATCTGGGCAGAGTGGTGGGAGCTGGTCTGACGCAGGTGGGAGCGATGTTTGGATTTTTTGACATGCAGAACACGATGCAGGAAACCAGCGAGCGGGAGATTTCGCGGTTTCATCGCAAGCTGGAATATTTGAGCTTTATCGCTTCGGGTTCGCCGATGCTGGGGCTGTTGGGTACGGTGACGGGGATGATCAGGTCTTTTAATCAGATAGCATTGACGGAAGGGACGGCGAGGCCTTCGCAGCTGGCGGGAGGAATATCCGAGGCGCTGGTTACGACGTGCATGGGGCTGGTGGTAGCGATTCCAACGATGTTCTTTGTGGCGTTTTTCCGGAATCGGATAGAAAGCTATATCGCTGAGGCGGAAACGGTTGTTGAAAAGTTGATGGGTCGATTCCGCCGGGAAGGCGTAGTTTAATGCGGTTGAGGAAAATACAACATATTAGGCCGTGTGAGATCAGCATTGCGCCTTTGATTGATGTGGTGTTTTTGCTGATTATTTTTTTTATGGTGGTCTCTCAGTTTACGCGGGTGAAGCTGGAGGCGGTGTCGTTACCGCCGGCGAGTCAGGGTGAGCTGCCGGAGGAGATGTCGTCCCGGCGAGTGATACTGAACGTGCACCAGGACGGGCGGATTATCAATGAAGGGATCGAGCATGATCTGTTGAGTTTGGAGCAGTTGCTGAAGATGGAAAAGGCGGAGCATGGCGGCGGTCGGTTGACGATTTTAATACGATCGGATCGAAAAACATCCTGGAAGACGGTGCGTGAAATCATGCAAGTTTGCGCCGGTGAAGGATTGTCACGGGTTAAGGTAGCGGTTACCGAAGCGGAAGGGCAGAACTGATACAAGGTAGTTTATGTTACTTACACGACAAAGTTTGAAGCCGGTCCGGCCGGTGTTGAATATCGCGGCAATGATAGACGTGGTGTTTTTGCTGTTGATATTTTTCATGTGCACGATAAGTTTCGAAGCGGTGGATAAGGATCTGTCTGCACAGATTCCGCAGGTAAGCGGCGATCCGTCGGAGGAGTCGGATTTTGAACCGATCCGGATAGAGCTACGTTTAACGGAAGCTGAGGCGGAAGGGATTGGGAGTGAAGTACTGGTTTTTTGCGACGGTCTGAAATGCAGCGGCTATGGCGAAATGGCGGAGATGCTCAGCCAGCGACGGGCAATCGCGGACATTCCGGTGATAATATCAGGTGAGGATGAGATCGATTATGAGAATCTGGTCCGGGTGATGGATATCTGTTATGAAATCGGATTCAGTCGGGTGGCGTTTTCGGCGAAATAAAAGAGTTGCCACAGAGGGCACAGAGGACTCAGAGAATTTTAATTTTTAGTCACAAAAACACAAAAGAATTTTACCATGAAGAACTTGAAGGGCATGAAGAAATTAAGACTGGATGCCCGATCAAGTCGGGCATGACAAGTCAAATCGGTCAGTTTGAGTAATTTAGCCATGAAGATGATGAAGAAAATTAATTTTTTATTGTTGTTAGTGGTTTATTTTGGGGTGATGGTTTCTGGGG
>DAOWAK010000318.1 GCA_030634605.1 Sedimentisphaerales bacterium | reverse complement strand
TGATTCGACAGGCAGCCGACGACCATGATCGCGGCCTGGGCAAATTCAACGTGCAGATCACCGACGACGCGGTTGAATATCTGGCATTGATGAGCAACGGCGACGCCCGCCGGGCACTGACAGCGTTGGAAGTGGGAGTTTACTCGCAGTTGAACATCCGGCAGGACCAACCCGAACAAAAATTGAAAGCCACTAACGGTGACGAAAAAAAAAACCAAGGCTCAACTAAGTCTAAAAGAACTCTGGTGTTTAATAAGGATCTGGCGGTGGAATCGATTCAGCAGAAATCGCTGGTGTCGGACCGGCAGGGCGATACGCATTACGACCTGGCCAGCGCCCTGCAAAAAAGCATGCGTGGCAGCGACCCGGACGCGACCGTTTATTGGTTGGCTCGGCTGCTGGTCGGCGGTGAGGATCCGCGGTTCATCGCCCGGCGGATAGCGGTTTGTGCCGCAGAGGACGTGGGCAACGCCGATCCGCTGGCAACGGTGCTGGCAGCGGCGGCAGTACAGATCAGCGAATTTATAGGCCTGCCCGAAGCACAGTTACCTCTGGCTCAGGCAGCGATTTATATTGCCTGCGCGCCCAAAAGCAATCGCTCCGCCCAGGCTCTCTGGCAGGCGAGTAAGGATGTGCGGGAAGGAAAAACCGCAGCTGTACCGGATCACCTGCGAGACGCCCATTACGCCGGGGCCAAAAAACTGGGCCGGGGAGAAGGTTATCAATATCCACACAGTCAGCCGAGCGGGTATGTGCCGCAAGATTACGTTCCGCAGGAGTTCGCCAAAAAATACTACGAACCGACTAACCGCGGTACGGAACAGCAAATGAGTGAATATCTGGCGAAACTGGAAAAAATAAAGTCCCAGATGAGAAAAACTAATAATTGACGCCAGCGTCAAAAAGCTCAAACGACCGTGATATTAACCTGGAAAAGCTGATTTTTGTGTTCGTGGGTGACTTTTGGCGGTGACATAAAAATTCTTGGTTTTCTCACGCGCCAAAATCGCTAAAATAGCTTGTGTGGCCAATTTCTCGGATAAATTGCGCTTTACCGTCGGCATCCCAGGTAGAAAATTGGGCGGCAGTTTCAGTATTATTGATTTAGAAAAAGATGACAGACACGCATAAAAGCAATCTCAGGCGACAGTTACGTGAATTAGCGGACCGGATGACCGATGAGCAGGTCGCCGAAAAAAGTCTTCTCGCTTGTGATTTGCTGTGCAAAACACCCGAATTCGTACAAGCCAAAGTTGTGATGTTTTTTTTGTCACTGTCGCATGAAGTTGAGACCGAACAGGCCATCCGGCAGGCATTTGACTTGGGCAAAACCGTGCTGGTGCCAAAAGTTGACTGGGCAGCCCACAAAATGACGGCTGTCAAGCTCACCGGCACCGAAGCGGAACTGGTCGAAGATCAGATAGGTAAGCTGCGCAGCCCGAAAGAAATCGAACCGGTCGAAGCTTCAGCCATTGACCTGATAGTGGTGCCTGGCCTGGGTTTCGATAAAGCCGGTAATCGACTGGGGCGGGGCGGCGGATATTATGACCGGTATCTGAGCGGTAAGGATTTTCGGAGTGTAAAATGCGGACTGGCACTTGAAGATCAGGTGGTCGAAAAAATCCCCGTAGCTGATCACGACCAGGAAATCGATATGCTGGTTACGGATGATAAGGTAAGAAGATTTAATCATTCACAGCAGGCTTAACGATAAACTTTGAGTCGGTTGTTTGGATTGCACTGAAAATCAATTTCTTTCAGACAGGAGCTAAGGATGGCTAGAAGCAGTTATCACGGACGAAAAAAGCGGGGTCGGTTATTATGGTTGCCGTTGATTTTGGTATTAGCCGGTTTGGCGGTCTGGAAATTTTCTGGTAATGGCAGCTCCGCCGGCGATGGGGACTCGGTTGGATTAGATCCGGCCCACACGGATCCGGTGATTACCACACCCGCACAGCCCGGCAATCCGCCGGGAGCAACCTCCCAACCTGGTCAACCAACAGCTGCGCAGGGGAACACCAGACCGTCAGAATCCACTCAGCCCCCGGCTGGATCGAATGGTCCCGGCGCACAGGGAAATTCTGCTGA
>DAOWAK010000021.1 GCA_030634605.1 Sedimentisphaerales bacterium | reverse complement strand
ACCCGCTGACCCCGGCAAGTTTCTAATTGAAATCTATAATCTGTTGGACGCTCATTTCGGTGTCCCGCAAATCCTTCACGACGACGACCCGACTGGCTCGCTGATTCGAGGGATTCTCTCGGCAAACACCACCGACATCACCGCATAAACCGACGCCTGCCGCAACGCGTCATTCGCCAGAATATTCTCCGTCTCGTCGGCTTTGATATCGAAGTAACTCAAAATGTTGTAAGTAACTTCCTGCGCCTGCGGATCAAAGGTGCTCACTCGATAACCAATCCCGCTACCACTTGGCGGCGCTATCAAATCCCCTTCATCGTCGCCCCGCAACACCGACACCGTAAGCTGCGTCGCCGAATCCACCGACACAATTTCATAACAGCCATTGATGCCGTCATTATCGTTCAGGTAAATCACCTTACCGCTACTCAATCCGCAACTGTCAAACGAACCACTGCTCGACGTAAACGTAGTCCCGCTCAACTCACCGTCATCGCCCTCACAAAGCGTCTGCGAAGGCCATGCCAAATCACAAAACAGATTCGGCTCCCATTTCAATATATCAACGTCCTGCGAAAATTGAACCATAACTATCATCCTGCCTTTTCATACCGCCCCGGGGCAAGCCCGATCAATCGGACTTGCCCAGCCGGAACGATAATAAACTTCGTCATTGGGTTATTCGTCATTGATTCGTCATTCTGGCTTCGTCATTCTTAATTAATTTCATGCTCTTCATGGTTAAATTAAATCGTGAACACTCAATAATCCTTAAAAAGCCAAAACTAACACTCACCTAGCTGGTACTTAATCCCCGGACACAACCATGCGCCTGCTCGTTACGCAGCTCCAGCGAGTACTCCCCGATAAGTTGCCCGCACTCATAGTCCCCACCCGCCGCCAACGGCTTAAAGTGAAAACTCCGACCCGACAACGGCACCACGTTCACCCGCGAACTGTCCAGAAACAGCACCGTGTCCTGCGGTGCCCACCGCGTCATAATCACCTTGCAGGTGCCGTAATCACTCTCGTAATAACTCACCAGATCGCTGAACTTCACATCCGAACTGTCGTACGCCCGGTTGCTCGACAAAAACGAATTGATCTTGCGCTTCTGGAACCCGTTCACCACAATCAAATCCACATTGCCGCTGCTCGATTCCCATATCTGTCGCAACACATAATTCACTTTCTCTTCGTCCAGATCGTTCCCCGCCGGAAATCCCGAATCGCCTGGTGCAAAACTGTTGGTCGCAACATGCTGAAAAATCCCCTTCAGCGTCCGCCGCACACTGCCCGTGCCCTGCGGATTACTCGCCGCCTGACCGCCGTTGATTACCGTGTTCTCCAGATCGCGGATCAACTCCCGCAGCCGCTCCTGCTTCTGATAATCCATCTCGTCCGCCAGACCCACCTGCCGCGCCGCCAGATCACTGCCCGAAACCTCAACCGCCGCGGTAAATATCTGCGAATAATTTCCCGCCCGCACCCGGTTGGTAAATCGTGCCGTCGGTTTGCTCCCGCCTTCCAGCGCCGCGTTGCCCAGAATATTAATCACCTGATTGTCCGCCAGGTCCTCCGGCGTCGTCCCGCCGTAACCCCGCACCACCGTCAATGTATTCGAGCTGACCCCCGTCACCAGCATCAACTCTTCACTGGACTCCACCTGAATCTGATCGCCCAACTGGAACCGATCGCCGTTGTCCACCTCAAAGTCCGTATCCGCAGCCGGATCGGTAAATGTCCCGTCATCGATCGCGTCCTTGTTCGGCAGCAAACTATCCTCCAACCATTCGTGATAAGTGCTGCTCGCCGAATACATCGCATCGCCCAACGCACTCAACAAAGGCGTCTCAAACGGCGAGACAATCCCTACCACATCCGCCACATCCTCAGCCAACTCCGGCAGATTCACACCCGCCGAGTAAGTCGCTTTTCCTGTAAATGCCATCGCTTATTCTTCCTTTCAATTTCCCAAAATCATTTTCCAAAACCACACAATCTGTCATTGCGAGGAGCGTGCAAAACACGCGACGCGGCAATCTCAACCGCTCAATTTCACTGTGCGATCTTCACGCCACTTGATCCACACCACTCTGTCTTGAACTTTCGAACTTCGTTATTCGTCATTGATTCGTCATTCTGGTTTCGTCATTCTTAATTAACAAAATGTTCCACCTGAACCGCAAACGCTTTCGAAATCTCTACCTTCTTACCGACCGCCGCATGCGCAGATACTCCTGCATATCTCGCCGATCCCCACTGCTCCGCGCCCGCTCCGCCAGATGAGACAAAAACCGCCCGCCGCCGTTACCACCGCCGCGCACTCCCGCCGTCGGCGACGACCACAACCGAAAATCCTCTCCCGCACCCACACCAAAAAGATAAGGCCGCTCCTGACGCAACAATTCAATCACCTGCCTGTTCGACAACTCATTTTCCGACGATGACGTTTTCATCCGCCGCTGCGCCAACAGCAGCGCCGCTTCCACATCCATCGCTCCCGCCGCAACCAGCTCCTTCGTCAACTCCATCTCCTGCCGGCTCCGCTCCAGCTTCTCCTGCGCCTGCTGCTGGGCCTGCTCATTTTGCCGCAACTGCTCTGCCAACTGTTCCGCCTTCTTCTCAGCCGCCTGGGCTCGCTTGCGATACCGAATCGCTTCCGACACCGGCACTAGTTGCGCCGACTCCACACCGGAAACATATTCCTTATCACTGTCAATTTCATTCATCGTAGGCACTGCCTCACCAACCTGCTCGGTCTCCACCGAAAGCTTCTCTTTCTGATTAATTCCCGCCGGCTCCTGCCGATTCTCTAACATAATTTTCTCCAAATTTTTTCTTTAATCACACCACTTCGACTTGTCATGCCCGACTTGATCGGGCATCCAGTCTTAAAATATTCCATACTCATCACAACAAATTTTTTTGTGCTTTTTTTGCCATTCGAACTTCGTCATTCGTTATTCTGGTTTCGTCATTCGTCATTACATTCAGCCCCTGCTGAATGTTCATCTCACAAAAATTCGTAACCCAGTTCTTTCAGAAGCTGCTCCTGCGGCACTCCCAATTCCTTCTTCAACTTGGCCTCCTGCAGCTTCTCTATCAAATTCTCCGGCAGCGGGCTCGGCCAATGAATTTCAATTCCCCGCTCCTGGGGCTCATTCGGATAAATCCCCGTCTTATCCAGCGCCAGCAAAATCAAGCGACACAATTCCCCAATCCCCTGACCGTAACTCTTACGCTTCCGCTCCGTCTTGGCCAAAACCCCCATCAACGTCAACTTCAACGCCACCGCACTGGTCAGGTTACCAATCCGACCCTTCAAAATCCCCGCCGCCACCGACGCCACACCGCTGGCCTTGTCCATCGCCTCCCGAATCTGATCGATATGCAACTCTTCGCTGGGACTGCCCGGATCACCGCCAAACTCATCTATGCTCGCCTCCGGATTCTCCGTACACCACATCCGGCCCGGCGCTACCACCCGGTTCTCAAACCCTTCGATCCCCTTACCCAGGTACATCTTAAAACTCTGAAACGTAATCCGACTGGCCCGATCGCTTAGCCGCGTGTTCAACTCATCCTGAATCGGAATCAACGGCTCCACATCACTGAGCCCTTCATACCGCAACGGCAGCGGCATATTCTGAATATGCACCACCGGCACCACGCCCAGCGGATTCACGCCTTCACCCACCAGCTCCCCGTCCTCGTAACGCTGCCAATAATTACTGCCCAACACCTCAACATTGTGCGTCTCCTTCTCGCGCCCCATCTGCCGACCACTGTGATGCTGCTTCACAATCCCGTTATCCCGCTCCTCCAGACAATTGTGCTGCTGCCAATAGTGCTGAACATAATAATTTATCTTGCGATAATTACTCTCATCTAAAATAGGCAGGCTTCGCGGAGCTTCTATTGCCTCCAGCGTTATTTTCCCAGCCCTCTCCAGAGCCGCATTAAAGTTTCTAGGCCGCGACTCCGCCAAACCTGCCTTTTCCCCGTCTCTCTCCCGCTCCCGATCTATTCCACTCGCACCCATATCCTCCCAGCGCAAAATCACATCAACAAATCCATACACCCCGCCCAACAACGCCAACTGCTGAAAATATGTTGACCCGCCGTTCGCCTCAAACACCGCGTTCAGCAACGCCTCAATCTCCCGTGCCCGCTCACCATCCGCCGCCCGCGAACTGATCGTCGACCGCTTACCGAACAAAAAATCCACCATCGCATCCAGCCGCCACCCTATATCATTCTCAATAACCACTTCCTTGCGATTAATCCCCTCCAGCTTCTGACCCGACAGCACCCCACCGTAAAAACTGTAATTCATCCCCGTTATCCGGCCCGGCAATCCATACTCCTGCGCCTGACAATAAGGCCGCGAACTCTCCGGCGATTCACCGCCAATCCCCGCCCCCGTCTCTCGCGTGTTATTCAGATAATAACTCCACAACTTCTCGTTATGCAGTATCATCTCCAGCGATTTCTCATTTACCAGCCAGCCAACATACCGCTCGTCCAGCTTCCCATCCGTAAATACCGAAAAATCAAATGCCATATCAGTCCCTCTAAAAAACAACTCAATAAAATCGGCCGCTTTCTCACCAGCGTGAAATTGCATCCTCCACTCTTGGCCAGGGGTATCATTTTCGGTTCACTTTTCTCCCGGAAATCTCCCCGCCAAACCCATAAACCCCTGCCCCGCAACAACCAATAATTTTTAAATATTTTTTGATTCTCCCCCGCTCCTGCTCACTTTTGCCACCCTCCCCAAGACCGAATCGGCCAACTTACATTTTTCGGTTCACAACACCACTTACCTGGTGTAAAATATTGTTTATCCCCAACAGGTTAGATGATTATGAGTTTATTTGGAACAGACATTGATGGCGGTTTGACGCTGGCCCGGCGAGTGGGGCAGAAGTATCGCCCGGTGTTCGATGCTCTGAACCCGAAAGATCGGGCGGCACTGGCGTGGTATTTCCTGCCGCATCGGTCCGGCAAGCCCGTTGTCGGCGTAACCCGACCGCGTATCCTGAAATGGTACTGTCCATTTGCCGACCAGCAGCAGTTTTCTTCGGGCCATCGTTATTGCATCAATGTTTACGTCGGTTGCGGCCATGGGTGTGAGTACTGTTATGCTGCCGGTTACGAACCCGACGAGCCCAACTGTAAAAAAAACTTCGAACGGCACCTGCTGCGCGATCTGGAAGATTTGGATAACTACAATGTGCCCCCCGCCCCTGTGCACCTGTCCAATAGTACAGATCCGTTCCAGGTGCTGGAAAAACAGACCTGGCAAACCCTCTTTACCCTAAAGCAGATTCTGCGTTGCCGTCGTCGTTTCACCTCCGTTGTGTTGCTCACTAAAAATCCGTCTATTCCCGCCGAGCCGCAATACCTCGAAATACTTCAGCAGTTAAGTTCATTGCCGGACGATCACCCCTCTAAGCAGCCGTTCGAGCAAAAGAATCTACCTCCGCTGCGAATGGAAGTATCACTGGCTTTTTGGCAAGATGAGGTGCGAACTTTTTTCGATCCCGCAGCACCACCAGTCAATGAGCGCATGGAAGCAATACGCAAACTCCGTGCTGCCGGGCTTTCGGTTGTATTGCGGGTTGATCCCCTTCTGCCGAGAAGTCCGTTGCCGAACGGAAAAACCCTGGCCGATTTCGATCTGCCCGAAGCCCAATCGCTGGCCGATCTTGAACAGCTGGTGGCTTTCGCCGCTGAAGTTGGAGCAATGCGGATTGTCTATTCAGTTACCAAAATCACCCAACCGAGATTCAAACCTCTGTCAGAGACTATGCAAAAGCTAAAGCAAGCCTACGAACACCTCTGCAAACCGCAACGACTGACCTTCAGCGGCGGTTCGTGGCGTTTGCCGCACGATATCGCTCAGCAGTATGTCGTGGAACCTTTCCTCGATATCTGCCGCCGCTACAACATGCCCGCCACCTACTGCAAACACAACCTCGTCTCTACACCTTGATGACTTGCAGCTTGAGTTGGACCGGTCACACACGCAGAGTCGGTCAAGCAAATGCTTGCCCGGCGGGAATTCTTTCTGGTTGGAGTATAAATGATTGAAAAGTCATCAACATTCACAACGAATCGGACTTAAGTAGCGACAAATTGAATCTAAGTAACTGCATATGATGCTTAAGTAGCGGCAAATGAAGTTCAAGTAGCGGCTACTTAAGTTTAAGTCGTAGCAAAGGAAGTCCAAGTCGTGGCATTTGAAGCTTAAGTAATGGCGACTTAAGTTTAAGTCGTGGTATTGGATGTTCAAGTAGCGACATATGAAGCTTAAGTAACGACGAATTGAATCCAGGTAGCGGCTACTTAAGTTCAAGTAGCGACGACTTAAATTGGGGTTATGGGACAATCAGTAAGTAAAACGCAGTTTTCAATATTGAAAAGGACCACAGAGCACACAGAGATCGCAGAGAATGGCCGATAAACTACGGACGCTAAACCGTAGTAAGAGTTGCACGCAAAGACGCAAAGGCACTAAGAAGACCGGAAGGATTTGAAACCGCAGATGCACGCCGATAAACGCGGATTATTATTGGACACGTTAAAGTTGTTATTCCCGTACAGATGAAAATACAGAAGATCAGACACTGATTCACACAGATAAAATACGGATAATAAATAAATATAATCAAGCTGTGAAAATCCGTGGAAATCCGTATCAGAGAATATTAAGCCTCAAAAATACTGGCCACAAAAAAACGCAAAAGGCACAAAGGAAATCAGGTGCTGGAGAGTCTCACGCGAAGTCGCAATGGAGAATTTGAATCCGCAGATAAACGCCGATAAATACTGTTTTTGATAGCCACGAAAAATCACAAGAAACACAAAGAAATCTTAACCGCAGATTAACGCTCGCCACGCTGACATCTGCTCGCAGCGGGGAGTTAGACTCCAGATAAATGTTGATTTGGTTCCCCCTTCACATTATTCAATTGCTCGCCTTATCCAGCGCAGCCATCGGTTTTCTGTCTGTTCACGTTGATTTTTTATTGTCTTTTATCAGTTCGGACGCTTTGACTCTGACGGGCTTGCCATCGCGGTCAATAATGGCATACTGGCCCAATTTGGCTTTCTTTTGCAGTTCTTTGCGAACCGCTTTTTTAAGGGATTCTTCCGCCTGTAATGCGGTTTTCCCGGCTTGTTCATTAGTCATTATTACACCTCATAATCTTTTCATATATTAAATGGTCAATAATTTTAGTTTCATCCTTATTCTGGTAGAATATTATTTTCGGGACCACAGCAGAGTTATCATAGCAGTATATCTCATCGCATAAATGTCTGTACGTTTCTTTGAAGTTTTTGATCAGACGAGGGTATCGCCGGTATATCACTTCTCGGGGAATATCGTGGCCACCCTGACGGACCCTCTCTATGATCCGCTTGAGAGAATATTCCGGGCTTGGTATCCACAAAAACAACAATACGATCCGCCAATGCTCATCTCGCATACGCTTGAGTAGAGACACATACCCCTTACCAGAAAGGGTAGTTTCAAAAGCGAAATTATCGCCACAGGCAATGGCCTTTTTTATTTCTGTCAAGAACAGCTTGCCCGCCTGTAATTGTACAGATTTGTAATTCACGGGATTCAAGCCATACGCTATCATATCGGCATTGATAAAGTTGTCACAGCCGGTAATATCTTTCAGATATTGCAAGGCGAAGGTGGTCTTGCCCGCGCCATTAGGCCCGGCGATTATATATACCGTCTTATCCACAACTACTCCAGCGAAAGTTTGCCTGCTGAGTCATAAAACATCACGCGGCCATAATAGCATATTTTGCATCATATGGCAAGATTCACCATAGGGGACCTAAGGCAAGAGAAGGATTTAAGTCACCGGGAACACAGAGACTTTATAACCACGGATTTCACGGGTTACACGGATTTGAGATTTTTTCAAGATATTTAACCGCAGATGGACGCAGATTAACGCTGATTTGATTTCCTCCCTTCCAACTACTCTACTGTTCACCTTACTCGGCGCGGCCGTCTGCCTTCGTTTTGAACTGTTTCCAAAATGGAAAGAGTTGCCCTTTTTTTCAATTCCCCGCTTTCGAAAATATTCGACAGATGTTTACTGATAGCGGGTATTTTGACCCCAAAAAGCTCCGCCATCGCCTTTTGGGTAAGCCAAACCGTTTCGTCTTTCAGGAACATCTCAACATTCACCTTGCCGTCATTCCCGGTGTAGAGAAGAAAGTCGGTCGGCTGATTGGGGTTTTCCGATAAATTACTCGTCATCGCTTACTATTATTCTTTTCGTTGGTAGTTACGGTAACCGTGACCGGGAATTAGTTTTTCAGCCATATAATTTAATTCCCACTATCGAGATAACGAAGCACAAATTTGAGATAATCTCTGTCGCCTGGTCGTGCACCCGAATGAGTATGAACAGATTCCAATACCACCTTCAAGCCGTTTTGCCAGATGGTATCCGGAACATCGCTGCGTTCCATCCGGACATCCTCAAGGTCCTCCACCAGCATGTTCGACAAATCATCGGTAGGCTCGCCGCCGGCGACCATTGCCTTTAATGCCGAAGCGATGATACGGTCGTCGATATCGCCGCAGTGGCGAAAGGTGGATACAATGGAAAATTCTATATTCTGGAGCACGTCAAGATAATCACGGGTCATCTGCTCGAAGATATTTTCAGGCTTTACCTTACGTTACAATTTCCGCCTCCTCCTGATCTTGTTTTTCGACATCGCTCACTCCTGCTCAATTCAACATTCTGACCCGCGATCCTTCTATTTCCCTTAATCCTCCGGCATATCAGGCAGCTTGTTCAAGGCGGCAACATAGCGCTGCTCGTTATATACTTCTTCACCCTTAAGCATATCAAACATTTCCGACAGAACCACACAGGCAATCATATCTTTTGCCTCTGCTTTTGAAAAACCTTCGGCGATCAACCGGCCCAGAGTCTGTTTAGTTTCCGGCGGGTTGTTGGCCCCGATCTGATTATTAACAACTTCCAATATAAGCTTTCGCCGTTGTTTCTTGTTCATAACTAATTTTCACTTTTTTTAACTATGGCTATCCCTGCTTCGTTCAGTCTGTTATTTTATTGACCATCTTTTTTGCCGGTTATTCTCTTTATTTCTTTGTCAAAATCGGAAATATAGTTTTTGTCCTGGACGACTCGATATTTGTTATATTCTTTTTCGGCCTTCAATTTTGCCTTCAGTGCGGATATTCTGCCTTTATCCTTGAGTATAGGGTACTGGGACAATTCAAGAAAACCATTCAGGAATTTACTCCAATCTTCCATTTTGGTGACAATCTGCCGTTGTGCCCTGTTCTCCGCCAGATCAAGGTATGCCGAAACGATTCTGTTGAGTTCCTTGATATGAGCTTCATTCAGGTAATTTTTGGCAGTAGCTACATCGGATTTTAATATTTTGTCTTTGGGCGCTTTTTTCCAGGTGGTCAGCCCCATATAGAATTTACCGGCGTCTGCTGAATCATAAATAATTTCCGCGGCCGTTTTTCCGGTGATGGCCCAGTGCAGTTTGTTCTGGACGGTCGCGAAAAACTCCTTCGTAACCGGCGCGTCTTTATCATAATCGACCGAGAGGGCGTAGATATCGGCTATCTT
>DAOWAK010000327.1 GCA_030634605.1 Sedimentisphaerales bacterium | reverse complement strand
GGTTTCCGCAACGCGCGAACAATCAGCCCGGCAAAAACTCCAAAGGGAACGATCCTGATGGGGAAGATTTAAACGTCGGGGAAAAATTACTTCTCAGGCGCGAATGTCGAGGTTTTGGCCCAGCCCGGATACCAGTGAGCCAAAAGTGAGGGTGGGTCTTGATGCGGAAGTGGTTTGTTTGCTGAATTGGACCGCTTCTTCGAGCAGTGAAATAACAGCTTCGCCCTGAACTTCAGCGGCATCGAGCGATTTTTTGGCGATTTTCACATCAATCTGCTGACGCAGTTGAGCGTTGGCCAATTGCCCCTGAATCAAATTGCTGTTTACATTGCTGATAGCTGACATCGGTCAATAATCCTGTAATGGTGAAAAACCAATTCCTCTTTTAATCTCATCGGTTAGAAATCCGTCCGGGTTGAAAAGATATCAAAAACGGTGCGATTAAATGTCGTTTAAACGGGAAAAATATTTATCGGACTATAATTCGGGTCGAATTATGTCTCTTCTGCAGCCTTAACCTTCCAGCAGCAGGATGGTCATCTGCATGGGCGGAACGGCGGTATCGCTGTGTAGTTCAACAAATTGATAATCGTTAGCGATTTGCAGTTTCAGCTCCGGATAAGAATCCAAGTGGCCGTTCTGGTCCAGTTCCCGCACTCGTTTGACGGTGAAGGGCAGCCGGGCCAATCGTATGCGGGCGTCTATAGCCCAGTCGAATCCCACGTTAAGCAGAGCGATAATGATGCGGCGTTTGCTGATGTCGGTTATGTAAAACGGGACCAGATCCGGGGCGTTTTCGACGAAGCAGTTCAGTCGTCCGCGGTTGAGCCATTGAAAAATATCCTGAAAATGCTGCTGCCTTTGCTGGTTCATTAAAAAGATCGGATTCGCATCTCCGAGCGAGTAGGGCAGCACCGCCGAGCGAGAGTTGTGGTTGTGATTGTCAAAGATGATCATGCCTTTTGTGTTGGGGATGCGATTTTTCCTTAGCAGAGTGGTAACAAACCGGGCCTGGTCGTGAATCGGTTTCAGTTTCCGACAGGCCCCGGTCGGCAGGTTGCCGGTGAGGATGGTATGGCGGCCGTATTGGCGATTGGCAAAAGTTTGATCCGAGAGAATCTCCGTTTGCACATCTTTCAAAGCTGTTCCCACTTCCAGGCCGATCAATTCGTTACGTTTCATTTCCTGCAGAGTTTGGGCGGCGTCAACGTCCAGCAGCACTCCTTGTTGAAAGACGTGTTTCAGTTGTGCATCGGTAAGTTGGTTGGGCAGATTGCCAGCCATGATAAAAACCGTTTCATTGATTTTGCTTACCGAGCTTGGCGTGGCGCACTTAACCGGAAATCCCATCCGCCACAGCAAGGTAAACCACGGATTGATATCATCCAGAGCTGAGGTGCCGCGAGCTTTTTCCGGCACGATAACGCAGAGGCCGTAATGTTCCAGTCGATCCGCCACAAACTGCCCCAGTTTTTGATACAGCTTCTGGGAATTGGTTAATTTATGCAGATAAGGACTTTCGCTCCCCGGTGAGATACCGGTCCAGTCGAAGCAATTTAGCAGGAGCGATTTGTTGCCGAACAACAGATTGAGATTAATCTGCATTTCGGTAGCTTCGGTTGATTTACTGAAAGTGCTGTGAGAATCCTGATCCAGTTGGCCGATCGATTCGAGCCGGGCGGATGGATCCCGCAAAGCCTGGCACCAGGTAAGTTCCCGGGCGGTTTGCAGGATGTCGATTCGATGGTAATCGTTTCGGGGCGATTGGTTCTGAACCAGCAGGGTTTGGCTGTTGCTTTTTTTGCCGCCGCCCAGGGTTTGGGCCAGTTGCTCTGCGCTTAAATCCAGCCCCAGGTACTGCTCAGGGGCAGCAGCTATCAGGCCCAGTTTGATTTTCGGATTTTTTTTCCGGGCAGATTGGCGAATAGCCTGAAACCATTTGTTCATC
>DAOWAK010000223.1 GCA_030634605.1 Sedimentisphaerales bacterium | reverse complement strand
TGAATTTTTAGAGGTTCCCTAAAATGTGCTTTCGTAAAGTTCATCGAACCTGCTTAAAATTGTCGTCCGCCTAGCCAAAAAGGCCCTGCCGAACCGAAACCCAACCGAGCCACTCAAGAAAAAGTGCGAAACCGCACCTTAAGGCCGAACCGAACTATTGACCGGACGCCGGGGGAGAAGCGGCACCGGCATCGGGGAGCGGCGTCATCATCTGCATATAGACGGCATAGGCACTTTGGATGACTTCGGTGGGGATAAATATTTCGGTGGAAACACTGCCGGCGTCCAAAGTGGCGCTGATGCCTACTGTACCTTTGATCTGTCCCAGAATGGGCATGAACAACATCATGGGATTCATGTCCATACCGCCCTGAGGGCTACCAGCCATAACGCTGGCCATAACTAACTGCAAATAGTTGTTCACGTCAATAAAAGCCCATATATTGGCCTGAGAATTAAGGTTCTGAGCGGCCTTGATAATACCGGGATTGGTATTCAGGCCGGCGGTGCTGGTTTTAGCCAGTTGAACGGCCTCCTGGAGGGTGCCGGCGCCCACACCCGCGACCAAGCGGTCCGCATCGAGAACACAATATTGCTGCGTCATAGCAGCTTTACCTCCCCATTGCTGGGCGATGGCTGCTAAAGTATTCTCGGGGATAGGCAACTGTGAAATATCAAAGGTAAATTCATCGTAGCTGATTCCTTCAACTTTGCCTACGTCGGCTTTGTAGGACATGGGCAGGTCGTAACCGGCCTGCCGGATAAGTTTACTGAGCAGGGGATAAAGCTTCTGGGAGGCATTCAGGGTTGGATTGACGTTTTTAAAGGAAATTATCTGGATGATCTGCATAGCACCGGGTGCGGCAGGTGGTGTCGCGGGAGCATAATGAGCCTGGCAGATAGTATCGGTCAAAGTGTTGCTGTAAATCTTGCTGATCAGGGATTTGAGTTGTTTGACATCGGCGGAACAATCTTGTCCGGTTTGGGTGATTTCTTCAACCAAAGCGTCAAGTATCGCAAAAACCGGCGTTTCGACGGTTTCTTGATTAACACGATAGACAGCGGCCATTATAAACTTCCCGGCAGGCACCTTCGCCAAGGCTTTGATGTCGGCTTTTGGTTGAGCGACGAGATATTTGGCCAGGGTACTACCTGCCTGGGCTTTAGTAAGGTAAGTCAATTTGATGCCGTTTTTACCAAGGCTGAGACCGACGGAAATTTTTTCGACCTCGGCCAGGCGGTCCAGGGACATATTGATAACTTTCTTCAGGCCGGGATGGTTCTCCAATTCTTCTGACGTGGCCATTTTCTGAAGGGCTTTTTTGCGAACTTCGGGCATAACCGAACCCAGTTTGATAACCGCCAGGGCCTCGGACTTGGCCAACAAGGAAATATCAGCAGGTGAGAGCTTGACACCTCTGGTTTTTTGGGCCGGATTTTCCAGGTAGTCAGATTTCTCTGCAACGAGCAAATACCTGCCTGAGGGTTTTACAAACATATCCGGCTGGATTTGCCAGATGTCGGCGGTATCAGGTACTTTTGTTCCTCCACGAACCTGAATGGCCTGGGCGGTATCAGTAACGGGCATACAGGCGATCAGCGTCTCCTCGGGGTTTTTCAGGTCGCCGATGATCAGGGCGAAGCTCTGTGTTCCGTCAACCATGCCCGGTATTTCCAGTTGAGCGGAAATCATGTCAACAATGTTCATGGTCGGCTGATCGGGCGGGGTGATGCCCGCTGCCCGCATAAAGAGGTCTAATTTGGCATTGACGGCGGTTAAAGGCTGGGTAACCAGGACCAGATCCGCATCGGCAGGCAATTGGCTAAGGATGGCCGGTGGGGCAGCCTGGGCGAAGCCGGCGGTCAAAAGTAAAAATAACAATCCTTTCGTAACAGCTTTGATTTCGGCCTTCATAACGTCTCCTTAAATAAAACAAACAGGCTTTGGGACTCTGACGGTGCCCATTATATCACCAAATGGAGCGTTGGCATCTAATTTCTTATCGACATAAATTCAGGGCTATACTTGTAGTCATTAGCGGAGTGGGTAAATTTCAATATTTTTGAGCTATATTTTCAAAAATCAGGCCCAAAATTTTCTGGCGGATTAAAATTCAGCAACTTTTACCCAGTTCCTTACGAATCAGTTCCGCTCGGGCCCGATCTCGGTCCTCCGGACTTAATGATTCCTGACAGAGATTCTGCAAATGGGCCGGCTGGGTCAAAAGAAACAGACGGTTTACCGATTTCAGACTGATGTCCTTAATCCTGCCCAGGTGAATCCCCAGCCGAATATAGCTCAGCATATAAAGAGTTTCTTCCGAGCTGATCAGCCGTGCGTTAGACAGAATCCCCCGGGCGCGAAAAATCTTATCATCCAGGGTCTCCGGACGCTCCTTAATCAACTTTTCCCGGGCCCGCCTCTCAAATTCCACAATTGGCTCAACCGCATTATTCTGCAGATCCTCGATAATCTGCTCTTCAGTTTTGCCCAGCGTGGTCTGATTCGAGAGCTGAAAAAAATCACCGATCGGATCACTGCCTTCGCCATACAAACCGCGAACCGCCAGACGCATATCCCGCGCCGCTCGAAAAGCCTTTTCCAACTCGCCGGTAATCTTCAAACCCGGCAAATGCAGCATAACGCTCACCCGAATCCCCGTTCCCACATTGGTCGGACAGGCCGTCAGATAACCATACTGTGGCGAAAAAGCGTATTCCAGCTTCTCCTCCAGCATGTTGTCCACCTGACAAATCCGCCGGTAATTCTCCTTAAGCCGCAACCCGCTCGACATCACCTGAATACGCAGATGATCCTCCTCATTAATCATCAATGCCAGCGATTCATCATGGCTCAATGCCACTGCCCGGGCACCATTACCCTCAGCCAGATCTTTCGAAATCAAATGCCGCTCGGTCAGCAGTTGTTTTTCGACCGCGGTTGCCTCGGACATTTTGACATACCAGAGTTCATTTTTCAGACTGGTTGCCATCAACCGATCATGAATGAAAGACAGCACCTCATTTTGCTGAGCGGCATCCGCATGGGTAAAAAATCGAAACCCCGCAACATTCCGCGCCAGACGAACCCGCGACGATATCGCAATATCACTATCGGGACCGCTCTCGTCCAGCCACGCCCCCACCTTATTATAAATATCAGAAAGTTCCATATCTTTCACTTATCCACTTTAACCTGTCTCTCTCATGGTTTGCTGTCCCCGCCGTCGCTGATTATTGAGGTTATGTTAATGGTTTTTTATGCCAGGCTCTGAATTTTATCACGTAACTGAGCAGCCATTTCATAATCTTCGGTTTCAACCGCCTTTTGCAGTTCCTGACGCAGTCGCAACAACTTAGCCTGCTGCCCCGCCTGCCCGCCCCCGCGATGCGGTAACCGACCCAGATGAGTCGTAGCCCCGTTGTGCGCCCTTTCAATCAACTTCCGCAATGGCTTCTCAAACGCCATATAATCATTCGGACATCCCAGCATCCCCCGCTTGCGAAATTCCGACCAGCTCAGATCGCACTGCGGACATCG
>DAOWAK010000259.1 GCA_030634605.1 Sedimentisphaerales bacterium | reverse complement strand
GATAATAGCGGCAGAAGATACGAAATAGAGCAGGAGTAGTTTAATGTCAAGAGTATGTCATTTTACAGGCAAAAAAACCAGTGCCGGTCGCAGCATCGCCCGTCGCGGTAAAGCTAAATATCTCGGCGGTGTCGGCCGAAAGGTCACCGGCATCACCAAACGCAAGTTCAAACCCAACATCCAGAAGGTTCGCGCCCTGATCGATGGCAAAGTAGTCCGCATCAAAGTATCTGCCAAAGCCATTCGTAACGGTTTGGTTACCAAGCCGACAAAACGCGACTGGAAACCCGATCCCGAAGCCGCCAACGCCGAATAATTGCATTGCAACTGGCGACTGTTCCCGGAGCGATCTGTATCACAATATCAGAAGATTACCAAAAAACGAGGTTTACGCCTCGTTTTTTTTTATGTACCTTACTAAGGTTAACTTTCGCAAACGGAATTGGCATATTCCCGTTGATTCTGTGAGTCGGCCTTATTCATAATAGTTTTGTAAGGATTTCGCTGATGAGCAGCAAACTGACCGAACAAGAGGTTCGCCACGTTGCCAAACTGGCCCGACTGAATTGCACCGATGAAGAAGTCACCCTTTTTACCGAACAACTGGGTGCCATTCTCGAATATATCGATCAACTCGACGAACTGGACACCACCAACATCGAGCCGCTCTCTCACTGCCTGCCCGTCCACAACGTCCTCCGCGAAGATGTTCCCCAGCCGTCCCTGACCAACGACCAGGCCCTGGCTAACGCACCACAACGCGACGGCGAATTCTTCGCCATCCCCAAAGTTCTGAACAATTCCAGCGCCTGACCAACAAAAACAGCAACCCAAAAACCAGCGAAAAAATACTGCCCAACCAACATTTTTGTGAGTTCAACATGACAACAAATCACCAAACGTCAGCTTTGCAATTGCGAAATGCCGTTGTGCAAAACCAGGCCTCTGCTGTTGACGCAGCCGAAAAAATCTTCCAGTGTATCGAACAGCACGATAAAAAAATCGGCGCTTTTCTGAGCACGCTGCGCGACCGCGCTCTGGAAAAAGCCGCTGATATCGACCGCCGCGTTCAGGCTGGTCAACCGCTGGGACCACTGGCCGGCGTTCCTGTCGCTATCAAAGACAACCTGTGCACCGAGTTCGGCGCCACAACCTGCGCCTCGAAAATTCTGCAAAACTTTCACGCTCCCTACAATGCCCACGTCGTCGAAAAACTCGAAGCCGCCGACGCCGTCATCATCGGCAAAACCAACCTGGACGAATTCGCCATGGGCTCCAGTTGCGAAAACTCCGGCCTCGGCAAAACCGTCAATCCCTGGGACACCAGCCGCGTTCCCGGCGGCAGCAGTGGTGGCTCCGCTGCGGCGGTGGCATCCCGAATGTGCTACGCCGCCCTGGGCAGCGACACCGGCGGGTCCATCCGCCAGCCCGCTTCATTCTGCGGCGTCGTCGGACTCAAACCAACTTACGGCCGCGTCAGCCGTTACGGACTCATCGCTTACGGATCCAGCCTCGACCAGATCGGGCCCCTCGCTCGCACCGTTACCGATGCCGCCCTCATGCTCAACGTCATCGCCGGCCACGACCACCGAGACAGCACCTCAGTTACCAACCAAATGGCCTCGGCCAAAGACTATCTGGCCGATCTCGAAAAACCGCTAAAAAACCTCAAAATCGGCATCGTCCGTGAATTCTTCGATGCCGATGGACTCGATCCCGAAGTCGAATCCACCATTCGCAACGCCCTGAAAACCTACGAAAATCTCGGTGCCCAACTCATCGATATTTCGCTGAGCCACATGAAATACGCCATCGCCACTTATTATCTTATCGCCACCGCCGAAGCTTCCAGCAACCTGGCCCGCTACGACGGTGTCCATTACGGACACCGCACCGCTCAGCCCCGCGATTACGTCGATGTCTATAACTCCTCCCGTGCCGAAGGTTTCGGCCCCGAAGTCAAACGCCGCATCATGCTCGGCACCTACGCACTCAGCAGCGGCTATTACGACGCCTACTACCTCAAGGCCCTAAAGGTCCGCAACCTCATCCGTGGCGATTTCGACACTGCCTTCGAGAAAGTTGACTGCCTCATCTGCCCCACCGCCCCCGCACCCCCTTTCAAAATCGGCGAAAAAATCAACGATCCTCTTACCATGTATCTCTCCGACATCTACACCATTGCCATTAACCTCGCCGGCATCCCTGCGATAAGCATCCCCGCGGGCTTCACTGGCAACAACCTTCCCATCGGCATGCAGATCATGACCACAAATTTTACCGAAGACAAATTACTCCGCATCGCCCGCATGTTCGAAGCAAACACCGATTTTACCGACCGGAAACCTCAGTTATAGGCCCCCAGTCCGGATTTAGAAGGAACTTTTTAATTCGAGCCGATCGCTAGCCGATATTGTTCTTATAAAAGCTGATCCGAACCAGTTGAGTTGTTTGACAAAAAAGTCAACCGAAAACGATGTGTTATCGAAACCATTGGGTATAACGGAGAAAAGTCATGTCCGCTCAAATTACCGAACTAACCTTCCTGCAGCATTTGGCTTCGAGGTTCAATATTTCCGTCCCGGAATACCTCACCGCCGAGGCCAACGCCCACGAAATCAAAAACGCCCTCAAACGCTGGTCCGGCAAAGCCCTGGTAAAACCGGACGTCATGTCCGGCAAACGCGGCAAAGCCGGTGCCATCCGGCAGGTAACCGACCACGTCGAAGCCCAGCGTGAACTCAAGCACATCCAGGGCATGGAAATCAACGGCCGCCTGCCCCGCACCGCCTACCTTAGCCAGTTCATTGAAGCCGAGATGGAAGTCTATTCCGCCATCACCTTCAATTCCCACTACCTCGGCCCATCCATGACGGTTTCCCTCCAGGGCGGCATGGATATCGAGCAGGTTCCTGACGATCAGAAACTCACCTTCCCCATCGACGTTTACAAAGGACTCGGCGCCTACCAGGCCAGCGAAATCCTTATCAAGCTCGGCCTGACAAACTCACTCGTCAGTGCCTTATCCCGCTCGCTGGTGGATCTTTG
>DAOWAK010000260.1 GCA_030634605.1 Sedimentisphaerales bacterium | reverse complement strand
TGGGACTGGCCGGGATAACAAATACCCTCTTGGCCGAAAATCTCAAACAAAACGAAGATCTCCTTCGCGTAATCACTCAACTCTATGAAAAAACCGACCTGATCGATAAAAACAAAGATGACTACCAGAACGAACGGGACCTGTTGAATACTCAGCTTACCGAGGCTGTCCTGTCTGCCGAAAAAACCATCGCCCAATACGATAGCCTGCGCGACGAATCCCGCGATGCTTTTGACGAAATCCTCAAAGACCTCGAAACCCAGATCGCTTCCGCCCAAGGTATGCAAAAACAAACCAGTGATGAAAACAGCCGCCTTAAAACTCAAATAGGAGAATATCAGACCGCTGTCGCCCAGTTAAATGAACGTTTGCAGCAGCTCCAGCCCAAGCCAGACACCGAAATTGCCGCTCTCGAACCGGATGGCTACGTTATCTCCGTCGAAGAACGCGTCAAATTGGCCTACATCAACCTCGCCGAAAACGACCAGATATATCGAGGCCTGACCTTCTCCGTTTACGACCGTTTCCAGAACATCCCCAAAACCGGAAAACCCAAGGGGTCGCTGGAAGTTATCGAAATCATGGGAACCATCACCAAATGTCGGATTACCGATTTCGACGAGACCAATCCCATCATGGCCAACGACGTAATCGCCAATCTTATCTGGAGCCGGGACAAAAAATATATTTTTTGCGTCGCCGGCGAATTTGATTTTGACGGTGACGGCATGCCCGATTCGGATGGCAATGAGATAGTTGCTAAACTGATCGAACGTTGGGGGGGGCGCGTTAGTTCCACCATGTCCGTTGACACCGATTTTCTCGTATTGGGTTCTCCTTCGAAACAGCCCGTCCGTCCCTCCGACGAATATGAAACTTCCGATGAAGTTTTGAAAAAGTTTCAACAGGCCGAGCAACGCGCCCAGGAATACCAGCAAGTCCGCAAAGATGGCGCCGCTCTCGACGTTCCCACTTTCAACCTGAACCGGTTCCTGTACTTCATCGGCTTCTACAAACAAGCCACTCTCGCCGGAAGCTGATCATACCTGATCTTTATCAAAGAAGGGCATCAGCCTGCAAAACCTGGCAGGAGAACGTTCAGGATGTTATCAAATATAGTCATGAAAAACCCGTTATTCGCCGCCTGGAAAAACTCCTTGCGGCCTAAAATCGGTCAGTTTGAGTGATTTCGGGAAAAAGAGCTGATTTTGATGATCAGAAATATTACTTGACGCCGTCCAGGGCGTGGAGTATATGATGGGAACGCTGTCTGAGCAGTTTTTTGCTGTAATTTTATAGCAGATCAATTCAGTCAGGCTATATCGTGTATGTTGGGAATGTGAATATTCAGCGTTTGATAGATAATTGATTGGTGAATTTTTTTTGAAAGGAAGCGAGCCATGAAGAAATTAGTAACGATTCTGGTAGTGTTGATGTCTTTGGGTCTGTCGTTGGGTGGATGCAAGAAAAAAGATGAAGGTCCGAAGTTGCCGGATACGACGGCGTTGCAAGAAAAAGCTGAAGAGGCTGCCGAGGCAGCTGTTGAGGCTGTGGAAGAAGCTGCGGAAGAAGCGGTGGAGGAATAACAATAGCAGGAAGAACTTGTGTGGGGCAGGTTTTTCCGGATGGTCAGTGTTGTTCAGTTGGAGTGGTTAAAGTACTGACCGAGCTGATTTAAGTTAAATAAAAACCCGACTGTGCTGTTGAAGCGCGGCCGGGTTTTTTTTGAAGGAGGGACGGAAGATATTTACAGTGAGTTAACGGTGTATTGCGCATCGAGGGCTTTCTGGTCGCCTTTGTGGTCGCGAGGTTACTGGTCCTTTTTCAGATAGAGGGTTTGGGTGGGGAAGGCGAACTCGATGCCTTCGGTTTCAAAGGCCCGCATGATCCGCAGGTTCACACTTTCGTTAACCTCCTGGAAAAGCCAGTACTCGGGCGGCTTGACCCAGTAGATGACCAGAATGTTCAGATAGAAATCCTGAAATTCGGAGAAATAAACCCGAGGAATCAGCTCGGGATCGCTGTTGACTTGTTCGGTTTCAGCCAGGATATCTTTGATGACCTGCAGGGCTTTTTCGACTTTGTCCGGCGGGGTGTCGTAGGTAATGCCAATGTTGGCAACGCGTTTAATGAAGGGGCGTTTGCTAATGTTTTCCACCATTTCATTGACAACCTTGCTGTTGGGAGCGGTTACCAGGTGTCCGTCGAGAGTGCGAATACGCGTACTGCGAAAACCCACTTCTTCGACCGGTCCGTCGAACCCCCCTAAACGAATGCGATCGCCGACCTGAAAGGGCCGATCGGCAAAAATGTTAATCGAGCCGAAGAAATTAGCGATGGTTTCCTGAGCCGCCAGAGCAATGGCCAGGCCGCCAACACCGGCAGCCGCCAGGACGGTGCCCAGTTGCATATCCAGAATGTTATCGGCGATAAACAAAGCTGAAATGGCGGTGATAAAAATTCGCAGAGTTTTGCGGATTACCGGAACCAGCATATCGTCGAGTTTGGTTTCGGTGTGGCTGGTCAGCCGCTTGAGGTAAAATTCGATGATGTCCACCAGGCGGTAGATGAAATAGGCGGTGGCGATGGCGACCACGGCGTGGCTGATCTTAATCCAGGTTTCATTGGTCTGAACGCTAAAGCCCCGGGGCTGATTTTCGCTGACAAACCGGAAACACCATCGGCTGAAAAAGAGTCCCCCGGCAAAAATTGCCACCGAGGCCGGCCGAGCCACACACTTTAAAAACAACTCCAGCAACTGGATGCCTTCTTTGCGTTCCAGTCGCAGTGCGGTTCGGTCGATAATAAAATGGGCAAGCCGTCCGACAATGAGAGTTGCCAGAATTACCAACAGCAGCAGACCGAACCGCCAGAGTTCGTTGCCGATGAGTTCGTGATTTGTGATATCCTGCCAGGTGCTGCTTTGCGGCGAACCCTGTCCGGTGTTCGGACCGGCCGAGGCGATAAGATGTGAAAATGCGAATTTTATCATTTTGATTCCTCTTTTGGTTGCTTT
>DAOWAK010000117.1 GCA_030634605.1 Sedimentisphaerales bacterium | reverse complement strand
TAATCTCCAGAGCCTGGAGGTAATGTTCTCGGGCACGATCAAAATCGCCCAGGCTGAACATGACGTTGGCCAGATTAACCCAGGCTGATACACGGTGAGAATCATATTGAAGACTTTGCTCGAAAGCCCGGGCGGCTGAGGTCCATTCCCGTCGCTGGGTAAACAAAAGACCACGCCGAAAAAACCAGGTCGATTTGTCTGCAAGAGAAGAATCATTGCCGATATTGTGCAACGAATCGCTAAAATTGCCCATTTCCAGGTATGTTAATCCGTTCGGATCGGCAGTTTCGAGAGTTTTCCCACCTGGGAACGGGGCCGGGAAATCGGTCTGAATCTGTTTATTCAAAGCGGTTGAGTTGGGTAATCGACCGGAACCGGAGTGATTATCAGATAGTTCATTCAGAAAAGTTTTGCGTGACAACTGAATAGTTCCGGAATATTGAGAATTGGTATGACCGGCACGATCGGTTATTTCAGCTTTGATGGCGATAGGACCGGTTAGTCTCTCCGGCATCTGCCAGAGAAATTCACCCCGATTTTCCAGCGGACCGCTGATTGCCGTCCAGGTTTCCCGATCAAGCTTGCGGCAATAAAGCCGAACCGGTGCCTCATCCAGATGTGAATCAAAACCGGCCCATTTGATGGCTAGTTGCCGGGATGGATGGTTTTTGATGTCCCCATGAGGATATTGCAGGTATAGCACTGGCGGTGTGTAATCCACAAACACCACCAGATGAGGTGGAGTCTTTTCGGAAATTGCCATGGCTTTGTATTTCATACCGAAGGATTTTTCGGGACATGAACGTCGCCCCCATTTGTCCACCGCCACCACAAGCAGCCGATAGATCCCCTCGGCCGGTGCGACAAATCTGGCGGGACTGGCCATGTCCTCATCGTAATCGTAAAGTTGCCAGGACCCCTCAGCACCAATACTATACCATAGCTCCACCCTGATCAGGTCGGCCGGATTAATATAGTCCACTTGATAGGTTACATTCATCTCAGCGGAATGGACCACCAGCCTGTTCGATTCGGAATTGAGCCAGGCAGCTTCGGATTCGGCCGGCAAGGTAGATATTGTGCTACCTGGATATGGCAAAGACTGCCCACAGAGTATGTCGGTTCCAGACGTACCCAAAGCGCACCCCATAATCAACCAGATCAACCAGATCAACCAGATTAACCAACTTAATCTGGCTGGTATGCGAGATTCTGACTTGCCAGTCAAATCATCAACTCCCGATTCGATCGACAAATCCCCACTGAATATTATTCAATTTGCACCCACCGACCATTAATGCCTTCGCTTTGCCCTGAACCGTTATGTAATCTAGAAACGCTGTTTTTTGGATTACCCAACAGCGTATTACGAGGCTGCTGCACACAAACTTCATAAAGCCTCTTAGCGTTTATCGGACCCAGTTTCATTATTCTTGAATTATTTACTATTGAACAGGTCGGATTTACCAACAAACACGCTGTATGTTCTTGTTTTGACGGACTTTACGTTCCGAAGCTCTTTTTAGGGAAAAAAACCTGGCTAACCTATACAGCAGATGCTCCCCATTTTTGCTACTTTTTGCACTTGTGGCTTGAATCTCCGAAATGATTTAACTGAAGCTGTCTTTTTTATCGATATAAGTAAACAGTAGATTAGTGATGAAATCCAATTCTTTTATAAGTGAGCCGGATAATGCTGAAACAGCGGTTGGTTAATACATTGCGTTCGACAGGATTGTTGCCATTGGCTGAGCGGGTCAACCAGTATATGGATTCATTTAGATCTCGGGCTGCGAATCGGCGGTTTGTCAGAGAGCATCCGGATTTTCCGGTTCCTCCAAAGCATTTGGCCTATGACGCCTATAGTACCACAAATTGGGATCACTACTATTCGAGCGGTCTGGAAGCAGCCCAATACTTGATGGGAATAATTGATCAACATTACACTGGTGATAATAGCAGGAAGCTGGACGTTTGTGAATGGGGTTGCGGTCCGGCACGTGTGATAAGGCGTTTTCATGAACTGGCTGGGACACGACAATTAAATCTTTATGGGACCGACTACAACAAAGAAACCATAGCGTGGAACAAATCCGCTCTTTCTGATATCCGTTTCTTTACGAATAGTTCGGAACCGCCGTTGCCGTTTGAAGATCAGTCGATGGATTTTATCTATAACATTTCGGTTTTTACGCACCTTTCGGAGCGGTTGCATCATTTGTGGATTGACGAGTTACGCCGGGTGATTCGTCCGGATGGATTGCTGGTGCTGACTACGCACGGAGATAGTTTTCGTAAGATATTGCTGCCAAACGAACAGGAGCGCTTTGACGCAGGGCAACTGGTAGTGCGTAGCGGGGTACTGGAAGGCAGCAGGACTTTTGTGGCGTTTCATCCGACAAGTTTTGTCCGGGACAAGCTACTTAAAGATTTTTTGGTACTGAAGCACGTTACCAGCCCGCTGAACCAGGCGTTTGATCAGGATTTTTGGGTGATCCGTCCGGAAGTGGGCAAAGTGGCCATGGATCAGTGATTGGCCTGATATAGCTTAGGGCAGTCGAGCTGCAGGCAAAAATGCAACCGCAAATCCCGCAGAAATATTTTCTGCGGGACAAGTTTCCGGCAATCAAAACCAATTCATATTATCAAAGATTCGAAATTCAAAACTGTAGCTTTTCAGTAGGAGAGCTCTCTATGGGGTAGATTTATCGTCGAGTGTGAGGGGAAAAAAAGTTGCAATTATTTTGATTTGCTTCAAGATAGAACCAGGATAATTCTGGAACAGTTCTTTGATTAGGAGCCGGATATGGCAGATCGTAAGTCTGAAAAGAAGCATGAAGGAAATTTACCAAAAGAAGATGATTTGCCGAAACTGGTGCGAAATATCGTGGCCAGCTACCATCGGGATCAAATAACCCATCGGATCGGGGAAACTTTTTTGCCGTCGCGAGGTAAGATTGTGGAAATTATGGATGAGTTGCGGCAGTTGCTGTTTCCAGGCTATTTCGGCCATAAGGTATTGGGCCAGCACAACATACAGTTTCATGTGGGCAATCTGGCAGACCATTTGGTCCGGGCGTTATCTGAGCAGATATTCCACTGCCTATGCTACAGCAGCGACTCGGAACATCATGCCTGCCGTAATCAGGCCCGACAGATTGCGTTGGAATTTTTGGCTCGGGTGCCTCAGCTGCGTAAGGCATTGAAGCTGGACGTTGAGGCGGCCTGCGACGGTGATCCGGCGGCCAAGAGCTTTGCAGAGATTATCTACTGCTATCCAGGTTATTATGCGATAACGGTGTACCGGATTGCGCATGAGCTGCTGGAACTGGGTGTGCCAATGATGCCGAGGATCATGACCGAACATGCCCACAGCCTGACGGGAACAGATATCCATCCCGGGGCGAGTATTGGTAAGCGGTTCTTTATCGATCACGCCACCGGAGTGGTCATCGGCGAAACAACTATAATCGGCAATAATGTGAAGATTTATCAGGGTGTTACCCTGGGCGCGCACAGCTTTACTAAAGACGAGCGGGGCAGGATAATTAAGGGATTGAAACGGCATCCGACGCTTGAGGACAATGTCACCATTTATGCCAACGCAACGATTTTGGGCGGCGAAACGGTGATCGGCAATGACTCAACCGTCGGCGGTAACGTATTTTTGAACATGAGCGTCGAGCCATATACATATGTTTCTCTGGATGATCCGACCCTTAACGTGAAACTACGCAGAAAAAAAACAGGCCGTAAAAAAAAGCAGTAAAGACAGGAGACTGGATCGATGAGCCGGATATTTGATGATATCGTACAGACCGTTGGGGGGGGGCCGCTGGTTAAAATAGGTAAGTTGGCCGGCGGTAAAGCGACGGTGCTGGCGAAGATGGAGAGTTTTAATCCGCTGGCCTCGGTGAAAGACCGGATCGGCAAATCAATGATCGAAGCTGCCGAACGCGAAGGCAAGATTGGGCCGGAGACGACGATTATCGAGCCGACCAGCGGCAACACGGGTATCGCCCTGGCGTTTGTGTGCGCTCAGCGGGGTTATAAATGCATTTTGACGATGCCGGAATCAATGAGCCTGGAACGACGAAAAATTTTGCTGGGTCTGGGTGCCAAACTGGAACTGACCCCGGCAACAGAAGGAATGCCCGGAGCAATTCGTAAGGCGGAAGAGATGGTCGGGACAATAGCGGGCAGTTTTATGCCCCAGCAATTTAATAACCCAGCCAATCCGCAGGTGCATCGTCAGACGACGGCACCGGAGATTTGGGACGACACCGAGGGGGCGGTGGACATTTTTATCGCCGGGGTCGGAACCGGCGGAACGATTACCGGAGTGGGCGAGGTGCTTAAGGAGCGTAAACCGGACGTGCAGATTATCGCTGTGGAGCCTTTGCAGTCTCCGGTGTTGACCCAGAAACTCAGCGGTCAGGATTTAAAGCCCGGCCCGCACAAAATCCAGGGGATCGGAGCCGGATTTATTCCGGATGTGTTGAATCTTGAGGTGATTGACGAGGTTCTGACGGTGGACGAAAAAGACGCGATCAAAATGGCTCGGCGAGCAGCCGTCGAAGAAGGATTATTTGTGGGAATTTCGTCCGGGGCGGCACTCCAGGCAGCTGCTGTTGTGGCGGCTCGAGCGGAAAATGCGGGCAAGACAATCGTAGCGATAATGCCGAGTTTTGCCGAACGTTACTTGAGTTCGGTGCTGTTCGAAGGGATCGGTTAAACGCAATTGTTACTGGTATTCATTGATGCTTTTTTTAAGCCCCCGAACCATTTCTGCGACTGCCCTTTTTCAAAAATTGCAAAAAACTCGAAAAAACACCCAACTTTGCCCCAACTCTCATCAATTCCTATGAAAAACCACCCAACTTCTGCACTACTTTTCGCACTAAATTTGATCTTTTCGCGCTTTTGGCACGCTTTTTTGGCGAATTTGGCGCCTCGTTTTTGGCCTCATAATAGATATGCGGTATCGAATAATGCAGCCGTTTTCGCGGCGCTATTTTACGTAGCCGAAATCCGCGTAGATTTGGGGACCTCGGGTCTGGGCCATTTCCACAAATTGCTTCACCAGGTCCGGCTGGGCTGAATAGTTCAGACCGATGATGTGCACTTTGATTTCGTTTTCGTATTCGTAAGGCGTGGGGACAATATCGACCGATTCCCTGAAGGTATGCGCGACACCGTTCCACATGATCGCGGCGTCAACGACCTGGGTTTTTAAAAAAGTTCCGAGTCGGCTGTGACCTTTGGTGAGACGGTTTTCCACGTTTTCCATGACACCATCTTTGATGCCCTTTTTCTCGATCAGGGCGGCAACCATTTCGCCGCAGGTAGAGTATCTTGGATCGCTAAAAGCAATTTTAATTCCCGGCCGGGTAAGGTCTTCAAT
>DAOWAK010000055.1 GCA_030634605.1 Sedimentisphaerales bacterium | reverse complement strand
TGGCAACATCATCTCCTGTTATTTCATCCAACCCCATAAGCCGCCTGTAAAACACTTAAAAAGAACCCCATTTCGCGATCTGAATCGCACAGGTTTTCCACAACCCAACGGTTCGTTAAGTTCTTTTCTTCTTTATATTTATGCCAATTAGCCTTATTATTCACACAATTCACTGTTTATATGAATAATACTACTGGATTATATAATTACTCTATGTAATAATAAGGCGCTCGAAAGAGTGAAAAAAACAGGTATTCCCCAGGAATTTACGGACAACAAGTTTCAAGAAAGGTCAGCTCAATCGGAACTGCCCCGGAGGAATTAGTTTATGAACGTAAAATGTAATCGTGCGGCACTGTATGAAGCGGTTCAGCTGGCGTCATCTATTGTCCCGGCTCGTACTCCAAAGCCAATTTTGCAATGTGCCAAGCTGGAAACTCATAAAAAAGACCAGAAGCTCACGGTCCATGCTACGGATAATGAAATCGCTCTGGAATACATTGTCCCCCAGGTCCAGGTGGTCGATGAGGGAGCAACGGTTATTCCCGCCGACCGCATAGCAGCTATTCTCCATGAGAGCAAAGACGAAACTGTTGACCTTGTTGTTGATGAGGCAGTCTGCAGCGTCAGGGGCAAAGACAGCAAATTTAGAATTTACGGCCATGATCCCGATGATTTTCCGACAATTTCAGCTGCTCAGGAAGGCATTTGCGTTGAAATCAAAGCGGAGACACTCAAAAAAATGATTCAGCATACCGTTTTTGCCGCAGCCCGGGAAAACACCCGTTATGCGATTAACGGAGTGCTCTGGGAGCAAAACGGTAAAAAGCTGCGAATGGTTGCTACGGACGGACGAAGATTGGCCATGATCGACGGCGAGTGTAAAGCCTCGAAAAACAAACTTGAAGACAACGCTATTGTTCCTGTCAAAGCCATGACGGTTATGGAACGCATCCTGAATAATCCTGACGAAATGATTAAGATATCCTTCAGCGGCAATCAAATAACCACCAGCACCGCTCTGGCGAGATTAACCTGCAATCTGGTTCAGGGGCGCTTTCCAAAATACAGTGATGTAATTCCGTCCGGCTGCGACAAAACCATCCAGATCGAGAGCGAGGCGCTGCGCAGTGCCGTCAGAAGGGCCGCCCTGCTTACCAACGAACAGTCCCGCGGCATATTGATGTCTTTTTCCAAAGGGCAATTATGCCTGTCTTCCAGTACTCCCGAAGCCGGAGATGCCGAAATTAATATGGAAATTGAATATCAATACGAGCCTTTAAAAATCGGGTTTAGCCCGCAATACATCCTTGACGTTCTGCGTGTTCTGACAGAGCCCCAGGTAACTTGTGAATTCAGCGACGGCAATAGACCCGGACTGATTCGTGTTGGCAAAGACTTCCTTTACGTTGTCATGCCGGTAACTGTGTAGATATGGTAAATTGGGACGAACAGAAACTGGAGCAGATTACCAAAAACCGCCAGAGAAAACCTACAGCGTTGCCGTTGAAAAACCTGGTGCGAAGTTTTATGAAGCGGGACGTTTACCCGCGTCAGAGAAAACTGGCCTTTTTGGCCCATGCCTGGCAACAATTATTGCCGGATGAGTTGATCGAGCATACCTGCCTGGAAAATATTCGCGGCGGCCGATTGAGAGTTCTGGTGGATAACGCTCCCTGCCTGCATGAATTAACTTTATTGAAAGAAAATCTGCTCACACAGTTGTATGAACTTTGCTCTGAAGTGACGCTTACGGACATTAATTTTGTTCGGGGCTGCTGGTATAAAACCAACGAAGAAGGCATAAAAATAGCAAAATATCATAACGAAAGATATCAAAAAAAGCATAAGAAATAAAATGGAATCAAATAACAGCCAATCCAGCACAGAATTAGATCAAGACCTTAATCCTGCCCAACAGTCTGTCAAAAACACTGCAGCTCCGGGTGATGATGAATACGGCGCCGAACACATTACGGTTCTCGAAGGGCTCCAGGCGGTTCGCAAACGCCCGGAAATGTATATCGGTGACCGCCAGGCTCGCGGCCTGCATCATCTGATCAGCGAAGTCGTTGATAATTCCATTGACGAAGCCATGGCCGGCTTTTGCGACTCTATCAAAATTAAAATCAATGCCGACGGTAGCTGCACCGTTGAGGACAGCGGGCGCGGTATTCCCGTCGGCGCCGAAAAAAGCACCAACAAGCCCGCCCTGGAAGTCGTACACACCATCCTGCACTCCGGCGGAAAATTCGACAGTAAAAGTTACAAAGTTTCCGGCGGCCTCCACGGCGTTGGGGTTTCTGTTGTAAATGCCCTTTCGGAATGGCTTGAGGTCGAAGTTGGCCGCGACGGCAACTGCTATCGTATGGAATTCGCCCGGGGCATAAAAAAGGGCGAAATGCGCATCATCGGCCCACGCAAAAGAACCGGTACCAAAACCACCTTCAAGCCCGACCCGGATATTTTTCCCGATATTAATTTTCGTTTCGATATTCTCGCCCATCGGTTACGAGAACTGGCCTACCTCAACGCCGGCTTAAAAATTATTCTCACCGACCAGCGCGACGACCGTAGCGAAGAATACTTTTTCGAAAAGGGGTTGATCGCTTTTGTCGAACACCTCAACGACAGCAAAGAGGTGCTGCATAAAAAAGTAATCCACTTTCGCAAGGCCGACCCCGAAAACAACCTGGAATGCGAAATCGCCATGCAGTACACCACCGGCTACACCGAAAACGTAGTCGCCTTTGCTAACAACATCCACAACCTTGACGGCGGCACCCACCTCAGCGGCTTCCGCTCCGCCCTGACCCGCACCCTTAACACTTACGCCCGCAACAATAACCTGCTCAAAAGCAAAACTTCTCCCGCCGGTGACGACCTCCGTGAAGGCCTGACCGCTATCGTTTCAGTAAAACTGTCAGATCCGCAGTTCGAAGCCCAAACCAAAGTCCGCCTGATGAATCCCGAAGTCGGCAGCTTCGTTGAAACCACGATCAATGACTTGCTTGCCCAGTACATGGAAGAAACCCCCAGCATTGCCAAACTGATCGTCAATAAGGGTGTCCAGGCCGCCTTGGCTCGCGAAGCCGCCCGCAAAGCCCGTGAACTCACCCGACGAAAAGGTGCTCTTAGCGGTGCCAACCTACCCGGAAAACTCAGCGACTGCTCCAGCAAAGACATCGAAAGTACCGAGCTTTATCTGGTCGAGGGTGATTCCGCCGGCGGCTCTGCCAAAAGCGGTCGCGACCGGCGTTTCCAGGCCATCCTGCCGCTCAAGGGGAAAATCCTCAACGTCGAAAAAGCCCGCCTCGATAAAATGCTCAGTCACGAGGAAATTCGCATAATGGTCTCCGCTATCGGCGCCGGCATCGGTGCCGACGAATTCAACTTTGAAAAACGCCGCTACGGAAAAGTAATCATCATGACCGACGCCGACATCGACGGCGCCCACATCCGTACCCTGTTGTTGACCTTCTTCTTCCGACAGATGCGCGAACTAATCAGCAACGACGCCCTCTTCATCGCCCAACCGCCGCTTTATGAAATTGCCCACAAACGGAAAAAAAATTACGTCATTAACGAATCCGAAATGCGCCAGCGACTCACTTCACAGGGACTTCAGGGCGCCAAATTGCGAATCCGCCAGGATCAATCCGAGGACATCATCGTCGAGGGCGACAATCTTAAAAAACTACTCGACCTACTCCTCGACGCCGAGGAACAATTACGCATCCTGCGCCGCCGCGGAATCGACATGCAAACCTTCGTCAATAACGCCCTTCCCGACGAAGGCGGCTTGCCCGCTTACCTGGTTGTCGTCGATGGACAGATGGAATTTTTCTACAATGAACAGGAATACAACCAACGCTGCGCCGAACTCGAAGCGGTAACCAACGGCGACAGTGAAAACCAGGACAATACAGAAAAATCCGGTGACGCCAAAAAAGACAGCGAGCCCCCCCTCATCCGGCAGATCGAAACCCAGGAAATGCACGAAGTCCACCGCCTTAACGAACTAAGAACCGAAATGGCCGAATTTGACATTCAACCTCAGGACTACTTTTGCCGTGCCGAACAAACCATCTCCGGCGAACACATCAGCACCAAATTTGCCCTCATCGACAGCGATGAAAACGAAACCGACGTACCTAATCCCCAATCCATCGTCAAGGGTATTCGCGACCTCGGTTCCCGCGGCATCACCATCAAACGTTTTAAGGGCCTGGGCGAAATGAACGCCGATGAACTCTGGTGCACTACCATGGACCCCGAAAAAAGAACTCTGCTGCGGGTGAAGCTCGATGACGCCGCCGAAGCTGATCGGCTATTTTCCATACTCATGGGCGAAAATGTCGAAAAACGACGAAACTTCATCGAAACCCACGCCCTCGAAGTGAAAAACCTGGATATCTAGCCCGACTCCGCTCAGGGGACAGTTTATGTCCGGATCAATCACCAGCGATCAGATCAAATCTTTTGCCTTACAGTTGGGTTTCGACCTGGTCGGCATCGCCTCAGCTGATCCCATTGCCCACTCCGAACATCTGTACAATTACCTACGCAATAATTACCAGGGTGAAATGGATTACCTGGCTCGCAACACCGAAAAAAGAATCCACCCTGCCCAATTAGTCCCCGGCGCCCGTAGTGTCATCTGCACCGCTTTGAATTACTATCAGCCCACCCCCGACAATTATTCTCACCTGACACGCGGCAAAATCGCCCGTTACGCCTGGGGGACCGATTATCACCTCGTCGTCAAAGAAAAGCTCAAACAGCTCGCGGATTTTATCTCAGCACAACTCAACTGCAGTGACCGCACAGTCCTGCCCCTGCTGCGTTGTTTTGTTGATATCGCTCCCTTGGCCGAAAAAGAACTCGCCGCCCGTGCCGGCCTGGGCTGGATCGGCAAAAATAACCTGCTCATCAACCAGCAGTTTGGTTCTTGGTTGGTCCTGGGCGAAATAGTTACCAGCCTGCCGCTCGATCATGATCAATCCGTCGCCGATCAGTGCGGTGACTGTTCCCGCTGTCTTGAAGCTTGCCCTACCCAGGCCCTGGTTCAGCCGCGAACCCTGGATGCCCGGCGCTGCGTTTCCTATCTCACCATAGAAGCCAAGTCAACCTTGCCGGACGCGGAAAAATTAAAAAATCCCAAAGTTGCCCAATGGATTTTCGGCTGCGACCTCTGTCAAAACTCCTGCCCGTTCAACCAAAGCACTCCCACTTCTAAAGAGCCCGACTTCCAGCCGCGACATTGTTCAATCCAACCAGAACAGTTACTGAAAATGACCCGCCCGGAATTCGAAAAACATTTCGCCCACAGCCCCCTGCTCCACGCCGACTGGAACCACCTGCGCCAACTGGCCAAACTATAAAGCAGTCCTCCTAAAAAAACAAGAGCCGCCACGATCAGCTCCGCAGTGATCACGACGACTCTTATGTAAACAGGAGGAATTTTATTGAAACTCAGCCGGGTGAAGCTAAGCCCCTGACAAAATGCATTAGCGAAAATGATTAATGGCCTTTAATCCTGCCGAACACTCATTTTGTCAGAGCGAATAAATCTCGTTCTGTCTGTTTTTATTATTTTTCATATCCGAGTAACTAATTCGCAAAAACCGTGCCAATCTCAAATAATTCGTAAATCATTACCAGTAAAGATATTACGAGAACACCCATCCTGTGAGAAAAATCCCAAAAACACAAAAAACGTCAGAAAACCTGCCAAAATGGCAGTTGCCCCCACAGTCTATCTTAATCGAAAAAGAGCGCCCGTCTGACCTCTATGCACCAACTCCCATTTTCCTTGCCGCCCTTAGCCATTTATGTTAAAAAACACTTGGTTTGTTACCGGACTTTGATGTTTTTTGCGAGGCAGACTGTCATGACAGTTGAATCGTCAGCTCTGGGTTGCCAGGTTCTGGTCCTGAACAAGCATTACATGGCTGTTCGCGTGGTCAATGTAAAGCGTGCCATTTCCCTGTTGTTCCGAGACCTGGCTGAGGTAATTGACTGTTCCGACGGCAGTTACAGCAATTACGATCTGGACAGCTGGCTCGAAGTTTCCGAACTGAAAAATCGCTTCGATCCTCATGCCCACGACTGGCTCCACACCGTCAGACTGTCCATCGCTGTGCCGCGAATTGTTCGGCTGCTCTTTTACGACCGTCTGCCTCGGCGAACCGTTACCCTTAACCGCCGCAATATCTACGCTCGCGACCGCAACCGTTGTCAATATTGCGGTAAACACTTTCCTACCAGCGAATTAAGTCTCGACCACATCGTCCCCCGCAGCCGCGGTGGCGGAGCCTCCTGGGAAAACCTTGTCTGCGCCTGCGTAAAATGCAACGTCAAAAAAGGCGGCCGCATCCCTCGCGAAGCGCACATGAAACTTATCACCCGCCCGGAAAAACCCAAACGCTCACCCGTACTCAGCATCAATCTAAGCGACGGGCGGTACCACTCCTGGAAACAATTCCTCGATCACGCCTACTGGTCCGTCGAACTGAAATAATCTACCACTCCTGTCCCCGCCAATTAACCTCAGGTGCATTTTCGATACTGAAAACGGTTGCCATTCACCACAAAACTTTCTTTAATGTATTCCAGCGTGAGTTATGGGTACCTCTAATAATTCCTGTAGGATGGGCTTTAGCCCATGCTGAGTCGTTGCAATCGACGTTTTGATAAGCAAAAAATCGATTATTAGAGGTTTCCTTATTTTAACCGTCCAAAGGCTTCATAGTTACCTGACAGCACTATTCCACGGAAAATTTCATGATAAAAGGACCACTCGAAACCAGACGCTACCTTGCTCGGCTGGATACCAACGCCCTGGGACACCTTTACACCGATTGTTTGATAATCGGCGGTGGTGTGGCGGGGCTGCGCTGCGCTATCGAAGCTGCCCATGCCGGCCAGGTTATCGCTTTGCTCAAAGATAAGCCCACCGAATCCAACACCTATCACGCTCAGGGCGGCATCGCCGCGGTTATTCGTGAAGATGACACCTTCGAGTCCCACATTACCGACACCCTGAAAACCGGTTGCGGCTTGTGCGATCCCGACATTGTCAAAAAAGTTGTTGAAGCTGCCCCTGCCCAGATCCAGCAATTACTTCAGTGGTCCACTCCCTTCGATAAAGAAGGCGATCAGTTAGCTGTTGGCCGCGAGGGAGGCCACAGCAACTTCCGCGTCGCTCATGCCCTGGGCGACGCCACCGGCAAGGAAATTACCCGCGCGGTGATCGCCCAGATCAATCTGTCGCCGCATATCGATGTCTGGGAAAACACCTTCACCATCGACCTGCTCACGCTGGATGGCGCCTGCCGCG
>DAOWAK010000061.1 GCA_030634605.1 Sedimentisphaerales bacterium | reverse complement strand
TTGAAGGCGTTGCAACTGCCTACGAGCCAGAAGAGCGTAAAGGGTACCGCGAACATTCCCAGCGAGAATTCAAATACGCCGAAAAAACCGCACTGGCGAATTGCCAGTCCTGAACTTACCAGGATTGTGGCGGCCATAATTTGGAACAGGAATTTGGTGCGCGGCATTACCTGACGGATATCATCGCTGATTCCTACCGATAAAATAATCAGACTGGCGACCAGAACAGAACCCCAGGAAATTCCTTTATCGACATGATTAAAATAATTGCCGGATATTCCGTAGAAAGCAGCAAAAATTACCAGCATACCAACCAGCGTAGCCCCAAACAAAGGGACTCCGCCTAATGTGGCAGTAGGGCGAACGTGGCACTTTAAGAAACCATCAGGTTTATCAATAGCGCCCAATCGCCAACTTATCCGGCACATTTTCGAAACTAAAAGCATCCCGACCGAAAAAGCCACTAAGAAAGCTGACCCCCCAACAATGAGTGCGATCTCCTGCACCGTTGTTGAAGTCATTATTTTCTCTCCTGCTGCAAGGACTTTAATAAGAAATTCATGTTGCCTGCTTTTTCGAGAACTTCCGGAACTCCGCCGGAAGAGTACTACTATTATTACCAAGTACCCTAAACCAAATTCGTAGCCATAAGATTATGGACCATGAAACTGGCCAAAAATCATTTTGTCTGAGCGAATTAACCGTTGGCAAGCTGACTGTCCGGTGTCGAGCTGTTCTGGCAAACACCGGCGGGGCGGTTTTCTATAACACCCAGGCATACTGCGCCGCACAGTTCGACCTGTTCGGCGGCCTGAGCGACTTTTAACTTATCGCCCGTGGTTGCCACAACCGATATTGATTTACCCACTGCTTCGAGCAGATTACGGGTAAATGTCAGATGAGTATTACCGCTGTCATAAATTACCCAGTCAAAGCGCTGTTTTAATTCCTGAACCAGTTGGTCAAGATTTGAATCTTCGATCTGGCTCCAGCTCTGGTTGTTGCTGTCCTGATGGAGTACGGTCAGGTTTGGTATGTCAGTTTGCTGCAAAGCTTGATCCAGTAGTGAAATATCACTGAGGACCTTTTGCCATCCACAGCAGTTTTTATCCTGAGCGAAAACTTTTTGCAAATCAGCCTGTATGGGATTGGCGTCCATCAGGAGCACGTTTTTTCCGGCCCGGGCCATTAACATGGCCAGGTTGCTCGCACAAGTGGTTTTGCCGCTTTGTGGAGTAATTCCCGTGACGACGATGTTCTGTTGAGTCTGTCCGAACCTGCTTAACAGGTTGAAACTGATGTCCCGATAAGTTTCAGCTTGGGCCGAACTCTGATCGGCATGAATAATTCGGCATCTTCCCGCAAAAGCCATGTCGCCGGTGCTCTGTCCACCTAAAGACATCGAGTCGATTTGTCCCAGGATGGTTACGGTTTCAATTTCCTGGGTTTTATTTTCGGTAGTGGTTGTTGCGGCAGCGGTTGGTTGAGAAGCGGTTGGTTGAGAAGCGGTTGGTTGAGAAGCGGTTGTTGGACAGGCGGCACTTGACGGATCAACCTGTTGCATACCCGGCCACATGGCACTGTTCCAATACATTGGCCCGGCGGCATTCATATAAACCGGTTCGCCAAATGGGGAAGGCTGGGCATTTTCGGCCGAGAGCCGTTCCAGGGCGAAGATGAAGCTGATACTGAACAATACGCCCAACAATAATATAGATGCGGTTTGTCGGCTTTTGCTCAGGCCGGCGGGCCGAATGGGTTTGCGCGCCGCGGCAATTACTACGACGGGAGATTCCCGCATGTCTTCGTCAAGTTCAAACTGCTTTATCCGCGAAACCCGGTCAGCCCGGGTGTGCTGCAACAGTTCCAGATTGGAGAGCAGGTCTGTGTATTGCTGATCGGTTCTGGTCTGTTCGACGCCAAAAGTTTTTTGCTGTTCCAGCATTGTGGTAAGCGATTGTTCGTGCAGTAGAGCAGCGGAGTATTCTTCAGCGGTCTTTTTGTATAAATTCTGGAGTAATTTCTGCTTGCGATCGATCAATTGTGCTTCGAAGCTGGCAATTTGTACCCGAGCGTTGCGGAGCTTTTCATGACCGGGCAAATAGACCCGTGCCAACTGTTCTTCCTGATCGCGAAAATCACGCAACTTACGACGCAGACTCGCCACAAACTCATCATTGTTCACATCGTCGAGGGTAGTTTCTTCGGTTTCGAGCCCGGTGTTGCCGCTGAGATGATTTTTTAATAATGACCGACGATTTTCCAGTGCCAGACGGTTCATTTGGATTCCGGTCAGTTCACTTTCTATGGTGGCAATTCGACCTTCGACGGCCGCCAGAGAACCATGGTTGCCGGTAATCAAATTGTCCTGACGATACTGGTTGATTTTCTGCTGTTTTTGCCGAATTTGTCTGTCGAAACCGGCTATCTGTTGATTTACCCGTTTAATTATTCTTTTGTTGCCGGCCCGGCGTGCATCCATTGATATTTCTATAAATGCGGCGGTGACCTGGTTGGCAATTGCCGCGGACTTGGCGGGGTCCGAAGAAGTGCCAACGATATCAATTAATCGGGAACTCGGTACCGGATTGACTTTGACGCTGTCGCGTAACTGTTTTATGCCGGCTTCGCTGTAAACCCAGTGACCACCGGACATGTTCAGGTTTTCCGCGGCCCGGGACAGTACGTGGGGCGATTGCAGCAACTGGCATTGCGTGCTGAAATAATCTCCGTCCATACCGCCGCTAAACATACCCAGACCCCCGCCGGGTCCCAGTTGAGGCTGGTCCATCACTACCTGAACCCGCGCTGTGGACTGGTATTTAGGTTTGCGCATCACCGTCGTCGCGAAGGCGATGCCGCAGACCAGCAGTAAACAACTGAATAACTGCCAGCGTCGGCGCATCATAACTTCAAAGGGGCGGAAAGGCCGAGGCTGATTCCAGCTTTGCGGTTGAGTTGTGTTAATGTTTTGATTTTCTTTGGCATCCATAGATTTAGCCTGCAATTTGTATTGAGCTCTTGACAAAACCCGGCCAAATTAACGTTTTTCGGCCGATATCAATTTTGAAAAAAGATTTTGTCAGAGTTAATTAATAATTTATTTGTCAATACGGATTAGTATCCGTATCCGGCGCCGTTGCCAGACCTGTATGTAGAGTCCATGTTATAGGTGAAGTCTGCGCCGAGTTTCACGCCGCGGTTGATCAGGTTGTTGATATCGTCGAAGAATTTTTCGACCGGATCAACCGGCACGATTACCAGATCGTTTTGTGCCAGAAGTATGTTGGGTGCTTTACCCTTGCTGATTTTTTGCAGATCCACATCGATCACGGTTTCCTGGCCACCGGGATTCCGCCGAATGATTTTGCACTCTTGTTCCTTGGCGATGTTGGTCAGATCGCCGGCGCTGTTGATGGCCTGCATGATAGTTAAAGGGCGACGGAACATTTTGGTTCCCGGATTTACAATTTCACCGGAAAGGTAAACCACTCCTTCAGCCGCGGCGGTAATCCGGATCATATCTCCGGGATAGATAATGGGATTAATCTGTTCTCCCGTTTCGGCATAGAGCAGGCTTACGGGGATAACTTCTCTTTGATAGGAGCCCGCGCTTGAATTGGTGTTCCAGGCGGCGTTGATCATTTCCGGTGTTCCGGACCGACCCGGATTGTAGGCCCCGCGCAGAATTTCGATATCCGGCGCGGCATTGGTATTCAGGCCACCGGCCCTGCCAATTACATCCAGCAGCGGCATGCTGTCCATTTCCATGTTAAGTTCGCCGGGATTTCGCACGGCGCCCAGAACCATAATGGCTTTGCTGGCGTAGGTTTTGATTGCCACGTCAACCTTCGGGCTTTTGATGAAGTCGCGACCCAGGCGCATTATCAAATCGCTGCGTACCTGGTTGCAGGTTAGTCCCGCGACCTGGACATGATGCAGAACAGGCAGATAAACCTGTCCGCGTTTGTCCACGGTGCAAAACAAAACCGCTTCCTTTTCCAGCTCCACGAGCTGATCGATTTTGATTTCCAGCACGTCATCGGGACCAATATGATAGGCTTGCTCGCCGGTACCTTTGGGTATGGCGTTGACGTAACTGGGCCCCTGCGTGGTTATGGGACCTGGGATTGATGGAACTGTCGCGTTGTATGAACTGCCCGGAGCACCAGGCATCCCCTGAGAGCCTGGGGAATAACCTATCTTATATACTCTGGGTGGGTTCTGGCTGCAGCCATTATTGATGAGCAACAATAGCATGCATAACAACATTACTGCGATAATTTTTTTCCGGATAATAGTTTGCGCACCCATGTGAGAAATGCCTTCCTCAATTAATTCCAAGTTTTTCGTTATTAACCTTTTTCTGCACAAGCTTTTAACGATGGCTTATGAGACCCGGATAATCGGAAATATCCGTTCCAGCCCATTCATCGTCATATAAGTTGACCATCGTGAGGCAATAACTGTTGGATTACCTGTTAGGATTGTGCCGGTTAATCACTTTTTTTGTAGATTAACAACGGGAATAAATTGTTTGGTGATTTCCACGCTGCGAACCTTAGCGTGACTTGGCCGGTTCGCATCCAAAAACGATTTCGGGTTTTTGCGATGGACAGAACCTGTTTATAACAAGGTACGTTTCCACCTTATTGTGCCTTTGGATTACTGAAAAGGCTCGTTTTTGGATTCCCCTTAGCCGTTAAAAGCGTCCTGCTTTACCCGGCTCGATTTGTCAATGCAGTTCTCAGCCCTGCCCGTTAGAATTTATATCGGTTAAAATTTGAGTTTTGCATGACTGATATTTTTTTGAAAATCGTGAATAAGTCCGAACAAAAACGAAGTGAGAAAAGGTAAAAATTTAAACCGCAACGACCGATAACCGCTCTTTTCTGTTGGGCAAATCGACCCAGCCGTTTTATTCAATACTTTGAATTCCCCCGGCCCCACGACCGATAATAAGTTCCCTCCCGTTTATTTCCCGAAAATCTTTTCCGCCGGGCTGTTTCGTTCGGCGGCAGTTTGTGAAATCTGTGGTTTTGTCGGTGTTTATTCCCGCCAGGATGCTTTGCGAACAACCGCCGGCGGAAGCACGAATGAATCATTGCAGTTGCGAACCATGGCGATTAACCGCTGACGCGCCGGAAACCAGTCAATTCTGCAACGATCCTGAACTACGGGCCAGGTTTCCAGGCTGTCAGACTTAGCGGTTTCTGAGTCGTGTGTTTGGCAAGATTTCAGACGGTCTGAGTTATCGGACATGGGCGGATTCTGCGTTTTGTATTTCTGAACTTTGTCGTTTATAGCTGGTTGTGACATAACTGTAATGTCTCCCTTCCAAATCTCATTACTACCACTGATTTTATCGGTTTGCTATAAACGTTACTTTGCTTAGAGATTAAAACCTTTCAATTTTTTTTGTGTTACCTTATTTATGGCGGATTAATTCCATAATTACGCTGTTTTTTTTTGATTTGCCGTGATCGTTTTTAGTTAGCGGAACTTGATCGCTGTCACCGGGCTTATTCAGCCATTTTGCTGATCTGCCGCGATATCACCCTGCAACCCGATTTCGTTGGCCACTTCACGCATAGCCATGATGACATCGGTGATTATCTCGCTCAGCTCGGTGTTCAGCATCGTTATGCCCTTTTCGATCAGTTCCCGATCAACGCCCGCAGCAAAACGCTTGTTCTTCCACTTCTTTTTGACCGATTTGGCGGTCAGGTCCAGCACGCTCCGCGAGGGACGCACCAAAGCTGCCGCCGCTACCAGTCCGGTCAGCTCGTCAATCGTAAACAGGCTCATTTCCAGCTGGCTTTGGGGCTCCACGTCATTGCAAATCCCCCAGCCGTGCGAGATTGCCGCCCGAATATATTCCGTCGGCCAGCCATTTTGCTCCAGAATCTCACGGGTTTTGTGGCAGTGATGATCCGGGTGTTTTTCGTAATCCAGATCGTGGATCAACCCGATAATGCCCCATTTTTCCTCGTCCTGGCCGTTTTTCCGGGCCAGATACCTCATTACCGCCTCCACCGCCAAAGCGTGCTTGATCAGCCCGTCGTTCTGGTTGTACTGCTTCAATAATTCCAACGCCTCAGCGCGAGTTGGTACTTTTGCATCCATAAGCTGACCTCCTTAATACTTGCCTTGTTTGATACCTTATATTATAAGGTAAGTTCAGTGAAAATGGATGTCAAGCGAGATAAGCCGGGCGGAAAATGATTAAAACCGAACAGATTAACCTGAAAACTCGTGGCAACTGCCACATCATCGATATTACCGAGCAGGTTGGCCAGTTGCTGGCAGACCTGGCTTTATCCGAAGGTGTCGCAACTCTTTTCGTGGTTGGTTCTACAGCGGGTCTTACCACAATCGAATTTGAACCGGGCCTGGTCAATCACGATATTGCGGCTGCGTTCGAAAAAATCGCCCCTCAGTCCGCGGTTTATCAACATGAAGAAACCTGGAACGATGATAACGGCCATGCCCATGTCCGAGCCGCTCTGCTGGGGCCGTCGCTGCTGATTCCATTTGTGGATGGCAATCTGACCCTGGGCACCTGGCAGCAGATTGTCCTGATCGATTTCGATACCCGTCCGCGGTCCCGCCGGGTGATCTGTCAGTTCCAGGGCGAATAATCCTGCCTCGGCGGTAAAAAACCACTCACCACCAAAATTTTCGGATTACTTTTGGTTATTCGACTACCTTAACCTTGGTTTTACCGGTCATCAGCAGATCGTAAACGAACCGGACATTGCCGTTATGCAACCGAATGCAGCCGCGGCTGGTTGCCTGACCGATTTCCTCCGGCTTGACGGTGCCGTGAATACCAAATCCATTACGTCCGACTGCGTCACCTTCGAGCCCTTTCAAGCGAACCCAGCGATCGCCCAACGGATTTTCCGGATCGTTGGGTAGGTATTTTCGCCGCGTTTCCGGATCGGTCCATTCCGGATCTTCCTGTTTCAGCTCCACCAGCCACAATCCTGTTGGTGTCTGCCGTCCCGGGGCACCGAGTCCGACGGAGTAACTTTTAACCAGCATATCGCCCAGGAAAACCGACATCAAAAACCGCTTACGTTCCACGACAGCATGAA
>DAOWAK010000188.1 GCA_030634605.1 Sedimentisphaerales bacterium | reverse complement strand
AGCCACCCCATGAACCTCCAGCCATTGCTCCGGCGAAAACTTACCCGGACAGTTCGCTTCAAAATATCGCTCGTCGAGGATCTCCGCACCGCCGCCCGGCAGCGATCCCAAACCCGCCTCAATCAATTTTTCCAGAGTAGCTTTGATAGAAACTTCAGCTTTTCTCGACAGATCAAGAATCTCCACCGCCGTAAAAGCCTTGATGTGCAGCTTCGGACACGCCCGGCGAATTTCCCCCAGCAGATCAAGATAATAATCAAAAGGCAAATCCGGATGCACTCCGCCGACAATGTGAACTTCCGTCGCGCCCCGCTCAGCCGCTTCCCTGGCCTGGGCCGCCACCTGCTCCGCCGTCAGAACATAACTGTCCGCCGCAGATGCCTCCCGCGAAAATCCACAAAAGCTGCAGCGCATCGAACAAATGTTGGTGTAATGGATATGCCGGTTAACACAATAAAAAACCTCACCGCCGCAACGCTCCCGGGTCACCTGCTCTGCCAGCTGCCCGATTTGCAACAACTCCGAACTGCTTTCCAACGCCATCCCATCCTCAAAATCCAGCCTGATCCCTCGCCGGATTTTGTCCACGACTTTTTCTATAGCTCGACATGACTTCGTTGATTCTTCTTTTTTAGACATTTTCATTTCATCCCGGTGGAATCGTTCATATCCAACAACTGCCCGGAGCATTCTAGCACGATCAGTAATCTGGTCAATTCAAACACTTACAGATCAGTCCGCTGCCCCGACCTTGGCGGACCTCCACGTACACCACTTTTCCCATCACGCCACCGTCGAGCAGGTTGACGAAATCCGCCGCTTGGCTCACCAGCTCGGCTGCAAAGGCATAACCGTTTACCGCGACCGCTCCCGCACCGGTCAGCCCATGGCCACGCGGCAATCACCCCCCGGCAAACCCAAATCATGCAACTGCCCAATGGGCCGGCCAAATCGATAATCCGATACCTCCGCCCCAACTGCCAAAATGAACCATTCCCTTCTGCTCGCCAAAGTTCCTTTGGCTCAACCCACCAATCATGCTAGCATAAAAGCTGAACGGAGTACCGCCGCAGAACCGGCAGCCGATGAGAACAGCAATGGAGGCGTTCTGGCTGCCTTCAAGTTCTAATATCCCTGTTGGGATGGGGTTCTCTGCTTCACATAATGCTGCGTAAAGAGCTATAATCGCGGTTTTTGACAAGGTTAAAGTTTTTCGCAGCCGTTGGACGATACTAACTGTGAGTTTTCTCCCCTCCGGAAAACACCTTGTCACCCTTGGGTGGCGGGTGTTTTCTTTTTATATTTCCACACTTCCCCCTGTTTTTCACACACAAAATGTTAGACTTAGCCTCAAAAATTGCCAATAATCTTATAAAAATCGAAATTGCTACTCGCAAAAAGCAATTTAACTGCCCGTGACGAATTTCTTTTGTCACGGGTTCTGAGTTTTGGACGTCAAAATGGATTCACAACAGGCAAATATTGACAAAGCTGCCGATCTCAAGCTCGCCGCTGCCGTGCAAAAGGCCCTGCTCACCGGCGATCTGCCGGAATGCACTTGCGGGAAAATGGCCCTCAAATACCGAATGTCCAGCCAGGTTGGAGGTGATTTCTATCATTTTCGACAATTAGGCCCCGACCAGATCGCTTTTGCCATCGGCGACGTCGTCGGCCACGGCATGGGGGCCGCCCTCATAATGACCACCATCATGGGCCTGCTTCGCAACAACCATCAGGACAGCCGACGACCCAGCCGGTTGGTCGCCGTCATCAATGACATGCTCGTCCGCCTCGGCGATCAGATCAACCACCCCATCACCTGCAGCATCATCTACGGCGTCGTGGACCTGCCCAGCGGCATCCTCATCTACGTCAACGCCGGCCACCCCCACCCCTTCATCGACCAACGCCCCCACAGCCGCATCAATCGACTCCACCCCACCACCATGCTCCTTGGCGTCCAGCACGGCGTCCTGCCCGAATCCTGCTACCAGTTCGAACAGCAGGATCGGCTCGTGCTCTTCACCGACGGCATCACCGAGGCCCGAAACGCCCAGGACCAGATCTTCGGCGAACAGCAACTCGAACAGCTCCTCTCCCGAATGAGCTGGGAAGACCCCGACACCCTTGCCGACAGCATCCTGGATCAGGTTCAGCAGTTTCACAACGGATCATTCAACCAGGACGATCAAACCCTCGTCGTAATCGATTTCGACCGCGTCTCCGGCGGCTTCTAGTCGTTTTTGCTGTAACCCCCCAAAGCATTGCTCAGAACAGTTTCAATCCTGCCAGTTTAAGAAATCCCGCCGCCGTTTTGCCCCGTACCCCCAACTGCCTCAACTCGTCCGGCGTCTGAATTTTTTTCACCCGACGGGCTTTAATAATTCGACTCGCCCCGATCGGCCCAATACCCGGAACCCGCAGCAGCTCGAATCGCTCCGCCCGGTTGGGATCGACCGGAAAAAACTCCGGATGTTTTTTCGCCCAGACCATCTTCGGATCGTTCTCCAGAGACAACCGACCATTTTTGTCGAAATAAATATCATCCCGCCCAAATCCGTACCTCCGCAACAGAAAATCCACCTGATATAATCGATGCTCCCGAACAAAAATCTCATCCGCTGATCGTTTGCTTTTCGTCGGCATCTCGGCAAACAGATTTTTATCTAGACCACCATCGCTCAGTTCGAAATTCTGATAAGCACTGAAATACACTCGCTCCAACCGAAATTTCTCATAAAGCAGATCGGTCGCCAACACAATCTCCTTGTCGGTTTCACCCGCCGCTCCCACCACGAATTGGCTGGTCTGCTTGGCTGCTTTTCCCCTCTCCCCGCGAACCTCCGAAATCGTCCGCATCGCCGAAATAATGTCCTGATGAAATCGCTTTTTGCTCGTCAGCTTCTCCAGACGATCGGCGTTGGGTGCCTCGATATTCACCGAAACCCGCGTCGCCAGCCTCACCGCCTGCTCGATAGCCCCCGCCGAAGCTCCCGGGATAACCTTCAGATGAACAAAACCCTTGAACTGATGACGCTTACGCAGCAGTTCCACCGTCCCCAGCATCCCCGCCATCGTCTGATCCGCGTTCGAATGCACCCCCGACGACAAAAACAGCCCGCTCACCCGGTTCGCCCGGTACAATTTCATGAACGTCTCTGCCATATCATCCGGGCTGATAGTGCACCGCCGCAGATCACGCGACTGATTGAACGGACAATAAGAACAGTCATTAACACAGACGTTGGATTGTAAGGTCTTCAACAGAAACACCTTACGCCCGTCCGGCAATGCCGCCGGGTAAATCCACCGCCCCTCGCCCCCCCGCATCCGACCCGGCTCATCCTTGAACTTACACGCGCACGCCAGGTCAAATTTGCTCGAATCAGCTAGAATGTTAAGCTTTTGTTCGGTATCCACATACCTATTATCGCCCAAAAGCAAAACAAATCACGAACAAATTATCCTGCTCTAACAAAAAATATTGACAAATTTAGTCACTGTTCGATTTGCTTGGAACAGCACGCAATTTTGTGGTTACGCAGCTATCTTGGCCGAGAAACCTGCCATTTTAACCCAGTAGATAATCCAGCACACAAAACCGCCCAGTGATACCAGAGGACCGATTACTGGAATAGCCCCGCAACAGATTAATATGCACATTACAATCCCGATAGTTTTGCCCGGCGCAGGTTCGTTTTCAATCTGGCGCTGTTGGAATTCCGCTTCCAGAGATTTCGCCATATTGATAACCACGAAAAAGTGCCAGATCATGCCAAATCCCGGAATCAGATTAAGCCAGACCATTGCCGGCGACATAGCCCGATTCTCCGGTGCGCATCGATTCAAAGCTTTTTGCAAAGTCAGCAGATAAAAAATCATCGGTAGCAACGTGATGGCGAATGCAATGAAAAAAATCATTCTAATTCCGTCCGCCAAAATACCTCCGATTGGCCCATCAATCATAATCTTTAAATCGAAGACCTCGTTTATAACTTTTCTGCCTTTCAAAATGGTTAGACAGATATTT
>DAOWAK010000042.1 GCA_030634605.1 Sedimentisphaerales bacterium | reverse complement strand
TCGGCTCGCCCGAATCGCAACCGAAGGTTTTATAAGTATCCAGTAGCAGGCGCCGTTCAACTTCGCGCGGGTCGCGGGCGTTGATATCCTTGATGTTCTTGAGATAATCCCTGGGTGTGGCGGTCAGGCCCAGCTTGTAGCCAATGAAATACTCGAAGACCGCCCGGCTGTTGCCGCCGATACTGCGGTGAGCCTCATCGGAGATAACCAGATCAAAATCGGTCGGGCAAAAGAGTCGGCGATATTTGTTGTCAAATAACAGCGATTGGACGGTAGTTACCACAATCTCGGCTTTACGCCAATCGTCGCGGTTCTGTTTGTAGATAATGGTTTTACAATCGTTTTTCAAATAGCGGTTGAATGCCTTAAAAGCCTGATTTTCCAGTTCAAGCCTATCTACCAGAAAAAGAATCCGCCGGGCGTTACTGCTGCGTAAGAACAGTTTTATCACTGCCGCCGCTACCAGCGTCTTGCCGGTACCGGTGGCCATCTCAAAGAGAAACCGGCTTTTACCTTTTTCAACGGCCTCCTGAAGCCTGTGAACCGCTCGAACCTGATAGGGCCGCATCAGCTTAAGTCCGTTATCCCCGAGAAATGCCTCTCTTTGAGCTTCATCCCGCCAGCGGGGATCAGTAGCATAATCTGGTTTCTGGGTCTTGAGGATATAATCCGCCTCGATATCTTCCCGGATTAAATTCTTAGAGCTGGGCTTAAACTGCTGATGTTGTAATAAGGATTGCTGGGTTGGGAAAGTGGTGATTATTTGCGGGTTGCCGGTGGCGATATCCCAGAAATAATGCAAGTTGCCGTTGGAAAGTATGACAAAACGGACGTTCTGGCTGTCGGCGTAACGACGGGCCTGCTCCTTGGCGTCCAGTGGTTCCTTGTCCTCTCGCTTGGCCTCAAGAACAACCAGCGGAAAGCCCTTATCATCCAGTAGGAGAAAATCTATAAAGCCGTTGGTCGTCTTCTCGAAATCTTCCCCATATTCATCGAGAGTGGTTTTGGTAATTTTGGCTTGATTTTCCAGGCAAATGTTAGCCGGGCCGCCGTCGTTATCAAAGAACCGCCATTCTGCCTCCTCCAGCAGCCGGTTAATCTTAATTCTCGCCTGAGCTTCTTTGCCCATATGGGTTTTCCTGATGAAATTGCCGCTCTTTGATAGAACAACTTTATATCTGAATATTCCCGCCCCGGCCCGCCGGGTCCGGCGAATGGGGGTATTATATCCGAATCGCCCTTAACAGGCAAGCGAATAAAACCCTTGTCAATAAAGGAGTTACAGCGGCTATGGCGGCGGTTTATAAATCCGTGTCAATCCGGCGTTAATCCGTGGTTAATACTCTTTTCGAGTTTTTTGTGGCTGAATCTCGGCTTTCACCTAAAACCTAATTTACCTGCCCCCTAAACCCACCTAGCCCCTATACCCTGACCCCTGTTTCCGTCATCTCTCTGCGGCTTTGCGTGAGACATATTTTCAGACACAGATTTTCACAGATGTCTAATATTCTTACCTTCTTCGTGGCCTTCCTGCCGCGACCAGCCCGTCTTGGCGGGCGGCGGGCGAATGCCTGGTGGCGAGATATTTTTTATTTTCTCCTAAAGTGGATACGGATACTTTTCGATAAGCCTGACATAGAGGGTATATTAAATGATAATAAAACATAGATTTACTGCCATTTACCCTTTGGGGCTACAGAAATGTTCGGAACGGGGTCTTGCATGGTTTTCTGCAAGTTTTGACTGACTATATAATCGGCACATTAAGACATCAGCACAGCCAAGCTGCGCGACTGTAGCGGACAAGGTCCCGGCTGCGCCTGTGCGGAGGCAGGGTTATGCCACGATTTCCGGCAAGAGAAGATAAGATAGTCGATCTGGCCCGACAGATATTCATCGGCTTGAAAGATAATATGCTGATCTGGCCCGGCCCACCGGTGTCCTGGTTTTGGATATATATTAAAATGTTTATATATAAAATCAGACATCGAAACTTGATCGCCGCGCGGGCCGCTGCTGCTGCCGCTTATACTACCCAACAGAAAACTCTGGCGACACTGGTCACCGCGTTAAAGAAGAACCTGCGTTATGCGGAAAATACGGTCAACTTTGACGATCATAAGCTCAAGCTTATTGGCTGGTCCGGCAAACGCACTGCCCGCCCCGTCGAACCACCCGGCCAGGTGCGACAGTTGAAAATTACTCGACTGACAAACGGCCAGGTAAAACTTCTCTGGCAGTCGCCGCTCGAGGGCGGCATGGTCGATGCCTATGAAGTACAACGCCGCCAAAGCAATGACAGCTCCGAATGGCGCCATATTGCCACCGCCTTAACCGGCGAAATGATATTGCGTGACCAATCCACAGGTGATTATCAGGAATATCGCATCCGGGCAATAAACAAGGTCGGGCATGGTCAGGTGAGTAATACCGTTATCCATCAATCACAAATGATAATGTCATGACACAACGCAACCTGAGCATTTAAACCGCAGATAAACGCTCGCCGCGCTTCGCTTGTCGCAGCGGGCAGATGAACACAGATTAGGATTTTGAATTTGTTTAGCATTTAAGTTATTACTATCCTCTGAATTCTCCGTGACCTCTGTGGTAAAAAAATATTAACTTAGTATCTTGGTGCTTTAGCTCGACTTTTGCCATTTTTTGAGGTTGTTAAAGTTCTTAAAATCAGTGTAATCAGTGAAATCTGTGGTTGAAATTCTCTGAGTTCTCTGTGACCTCTGTGGCAAAAATATTTTAGCAAATGATAAAAGAACAGCCTGTCACGTAGAGCAGGCCGGATATAATATTGAACTTTTTAGGGAGACACAAATTATGGCAACTTTTCCGAAACAAGAGGCCCAGATAGCCGGACTGGCCCAGACGATGGTTAGCGGATTCGATGATAATATCGCTATCTATCCGGCACCGCCGGTCGCCACGTTGGACGTGACCGCCTTGATGACCGCCTATACCGACGCCAAAAATGCCGCGGTTGCGGCAACAGCAGCGGCGGAAGCGGCGACGGGCAGTAAGCTCACGGCGCTGGAAGACCTGGCAGCAGCTATGAAAAAAGACCTGCGCTATGCGGAAAACACCGTTGACTATGATGACGACAAGCTCAAGCTGCTCGGCTGGAGCGGCCGCAAGGATCCGACTCCGCTGGCCCCGCCCGGTCAGACCCTATCGTTAAAGGTCGTCAACCAGGGCGAAGGCTGGATCGGGCTGGAATGGAAGGCGCCCGCCGACGGCGGCAAACTCAGTGCCTATAAAGTCATGCGTCGCGAACGACCGGAAGGGCCCTGGCTGGAGGTGCAAACGGCCGTAACCACCGAAGCGACCCTGGTCGAACAGCCGCGCGGTAAGGAACTGGAATATCGCATCATTGCTATCAACAAGGCCGGTGAAGGCGAACCATCCAATACCGAAATGGTTGTCCTCTAGCCAATAACAAACGAAATGTCAGATTACATAACAGGCCGGATACGAATATACAGCATATCCGGCCGGTTTTTTACTTTAATATCGGGTAGCTATACCCAATGGGTATCATAGTGCCTGGCAGCCCACTGGCGTGGGGGCTAGCTCAAAGGGCTGTCAGATCCCCGACCAGGTCGAGGACAAGCTTAGATTTACAAATTGAGCAACGTGGCATTTTCATCTGTGATCGGTATATTCTTCAACCGCGGCGGCGGCGTTGGTTTCTGCCGGGGCTTTCTTACCAACGAACAACATACAAGCCCGCGGACATTTTTCAACCGCTTTGTCAAATTCCTCGCTCCGCCCGTATTTCTCGTAATCGATAACCGCCAGAGACTGCTCCATCTGAAAATGATTAGGGTCCAGCTTCGCACACAGCCCGCAACCCACGCAACCCACCTTGCAATAGCCGCGAACTTCCTTAACCTTATCCCGACTGGAACAGGTAATTATCAGCAGCGGATCTTCAGAAAATTTCTCCAGCGTAATCAACCCTCGCGGACACGCCTGCACACACGCCCCGCAACCCACACATTTATCATAATTGACCGTCGCCAGCCCGTCAACCATATCAATCGCGTCAAACTCACACACCGCCGCACAATCGCCGAACCCCATGCAGCCGTAAGGACACCCCATCACCCCCGCCACCATTTGCCCTTCGCCGCAGGTTGCCGCCCCGCCGTAACGGGTGGAATTAATCAGATCCGCCCTTTTCGCCCCGCAGTGCACCACCGCCCGAACCGGAGCCGACGCCGCCGCTTCAATCCCTAATAATGCCGCAATTTCTCGAACCAGCGTATCCCCGCCCGGCCCGCACTTACCCATCAGCCCATGATCCGCCACCACCACTTCGGCGTAAGCACCGCACCCCGCCAACCCGCAACCGCCGCAGTTAGCACCCGGCAAAGCAGCCAGAACAGCTTCCACCGTCGGATCCTGCTCAACCCGCAGCTTGGCATACGCAATCGACAGAATCAAAACAAAAACCAGACCAATCACGAGAAGCGTCACCCCCGCTCCCGCTACATTGCTGATACTGATCGCCGCTAACAAATTTAACACCATCATTTATTCCACTCGTTTTCAAAACAACTCACAAACCAACTGACACGACTTGTCATGCCCGACTCGATCGGGCATCCAGTATTTTATCATTGTCTTTGTAGCTGAGTTATTCGTTATTCGTCATTATTTTAATTTGTGTTTTTTGTGGCTAAAATCCTTATCACTTAATCATCCCCGAAAATCCCATAAACGCCAGCGTCATTATCCCTGCCGTTATTAGAGTAATCCCCGCTCCCTTGAGCGCCTTGGGAATGTCCGCCCATTCCAGATTCTCCCGGATGCCGCCCATCATGCAAATCACCAGCGTAAAGCCCAGCCCGCCCCCAAAACTAGCCACCAGCGCCTCCAGAAAATTATACCCCCACAGATCGATAAACAAACACGTCCCCAGAATCGCACAGTTGGTAGTAATCAACGGCAGGAAAATCCCGAAACTATCATACAGCGACGAAAAAAACTTCTTCACATACATCTCCACCAACTGCACCATGCTGGCGATCACCATAATAAATGCAATGTATTTCAGATATTCCATCCCGATCGACTGCAAAACCAGGTTGTTAATAATCCAGGTAACCGTCCCACTGATGGTAATAACAAACGTCACCGCGCACCCCATCCCGAACGCCATATCCACCCGGCGCGAAACTCCCAGGTAAGGACAAATCCCCAAAAACTTGGTCAACACCAGGTTATTAACCAAAGCTATCGAAATAAACACCAATATTAAATGACTGACAGTTTCCATAATGTATTACTGAACCTTAGTAGTTATCGTTTTTTCCTGAAAACCTGAATTTCTTCATGCCCTTCATGATCTTCATGGTAAAAATTTTTTGTGTTTTTTGTGCCTTCTAAAATACGTGCAATCCGTGGTTTACTATCTGTATTATTTTATATTTATCCTAAAAATCAGTGTTAATCCGTGTCTAAATTCTTAATTTCCTATCTTCTTTGTGTCTTAGAGTCTTAGTGGTAAAATTTCTTAAATTAAAATCTTGTAAATCCTGTTATCCTGTCTAAAATATTTCTTTTCTTTCTCTGTGCCCTCTGTGGCCCTCTTATTTCTTCTTAAAAAAGTGATTCGTCAATCCCAGCAAAATACCCAGCGTAATGAACGCCCCCGCCGGCAGCTTCATCACATTCCAGTTTTCAAAACCCGCCGGCAGCACAGCGAATCCGAACAATGCCCCGTCCGCCAACAGCTCCCGAATCGCCGCCAGTACACACAATCCAAACGTAAACCCGATCCCCATCCCCAACGCGTCCGCCAGGCTGGTAACAATCCCTTTGCGACTGGAACACGCTTCCGCCCTGCCGATAATCAGACAGTTCACGATAATCAACGGCACATAAGGCCCCAGCTTCTCAGACATCTCCGGCAGATAAGCCTGCAACAGCAAATCCGCGATGGTTACAAAAGTAGCTATCGTCAACGTAAACATCAAAATCCGCAAATGCCCCACCAGCAGATTACGCATCAACGCAACCACAAATGCCGAACACAGCAACACAAAGGTTGTCGCCGCCCCCATCGTCAGCGCCGGCTGCAATTGACCCGTCACCGCCAGCACCGGGCACATACCCAGCATCTGTCGAAAGATCGCGTTTTCTTCCCACAGCCCACGCACAAAATGCCCCAACGACTCCGACCGTTCTAATGGTTTGATTTCAAGGCTTCCTGTTTCATCCATTTGCGGACGCTTCCTTTTGCTTTTTTTATTTCACTTCATCCGGACTCAAAGGTACCATCAAAGAAATACGGAGTTTCTCCTCGTCGGTCAAATTACTTCGATCAATTATACTCCAAAGCATTTCTTGCTTTTCCTTTTCCAGCTTATCGTCAAAACGCCGGGACATCACCACAACATGAATATTATCTCGAATCCCGCTTAGACTGACATCCACCATGCCATCTTCAAATTCCGGTGACAATATTTCTTTTATCTTGCCCAGCAATGAATCTTTGGTTTTCATGCCTTGCTCCTCTAAACATTGTTATGAATAAATTGCAAAAAACGTTCCACCGCCTCGAAAAACTGCTCACATTCTCTTTCCTGGCCTTGCCCGGGATGATACCGCCATTCTGCTCGCCAACTTTGACACAAAAAGTAATCCTTCAGGTTTTGGTCGCCCTGGACCCCGGCAAGCCGACTTCGAGCTCCGGTAAAGGAAAATAAATATTCAATATTATGCGTCTTCGTATCGATTGGCTTTTTCTGTTTTGGCTGCAACTTTGCGTCAAGTTGTTTTAAGTTATCTACGTTATATCTTTCCATCAAACGAACCTTAAGCTTACATTCTAATGCATAACCCATAAGATACATTGCCCCTCGCCAATGTTTTTGCCGGCGTAAACAAAGTGCGTCAGCCCTTCTACGAATCATCGCTTTGTTCAGTTCCGTTTTACCATTATGCATATACATACCCCTATTGTTTTACTATTTCCTTCAGACGCTCCGCCCCGCCGTTAACGATATCAACCACCGCCTGGGAACTGATCGTCGCGCCCGTAATCGAAACGATTCTGTAATCCACCACGCCGCGGTCGCCTCTTTTTGTCACTATCAACTTCTGACCCATCGGACAATTGCCAAACTGATCCTTGAATTTAGCATTCTTGATTTTATCCCCGAACCCAGGCGTTTCATTGCTCTTCAAAACCGCAATCCCCTTAAGGTTCTCAAACTCAGCGTCAACCGCAACCAGCAAAATGATTTTGTCCGCAAACCCACCACCATTAGCTTGCAGAGCGTAACCGATGGTTTCATCGTTTTGGCTGGCCTTATAATAAAGCACCCGCTTGCCATCCGGATCAGCAGGATCGATTACCTCATCAACCGTGGTCTCCTCACCGAAAAGCACCCTTAATTCCCTGGCGATTTTATCCCGGGCATTCTGCTCAATCCGAGGCTTCAATTGGCCGTGAATACCCGAACAACCCAGCCCAAAAACCAGCGCCGCCAACAGCACCAACCACGAATCTTTCAAAAATTTAGCAAAAACAGAGTCGTTTGTGTTTAAAAACTGCCGGTGTTCCTGTTCGATGGATTGTTTAAACTGGTCGAAATCTTTTTGAAAAGTGTTTACAATAGAATCGTACTGGGCAAAAGCAGAAATAGAACCAGAACCCTTAAACCCGGCCGCTTGGGCCTGGAACATTTCCGAGTTCGAAACCCAAGCGATTGCCAGACAACGTTTCTCCCATGACACTTACCCGTAGACGCGATGATAAAAAGATGATGTCGGATATCAATGTCACGCCATTCGTGGACGTGATGCTGGTGCTCCTCATCATTTTTATGGTTACCGCCCCCATGATGATGCAGG
>DAOWAK010000002.1 GCA_030634605.1 Sedimentisphaerales bacterium | reverse complement strand
GTCGCAAACATCTTCGACATCTGCCAGCAAATGACTGCACAACAAGACGGTTTTTCCCCGCTGACTTAACTGAAGAATCAGGTCCTTGATCTGACGAGTCCCGATGGGGTCCAGCCCGGAGGTCGGCTCATCGAGGATTAGAAGATCGGGGTCATTAATGAGTGCCTGAGCCAGGCCGATTCTCCTGGCCATCCCCTTGGAAAACTCACCTATCGGACGGCGGCCGACACTGGTCAGGCCCACCATTTCCAATAAGCTGTCGATACGCATTTTTCTTTCGGCTGAACTCAGCCCGAAAAGTCGGCCATAGAAATCCAGGGTTTCTCGCGCACTCAAGAACGGGTACAAATGAGATTCTTCCGGCAGATACCCAATTCGCGCGTTGATTTTTACTTCGCCGGGTGGAAATCCCAGCACATTAACCGAGCCGCGTGAAGGAAACAACAAGCCCAGCAGAACTTTGACGGTGGTGCTTTTTCCCGAACCGTTCGGGCCCAGCAAACCATAAACTTCGCGGCTGCGAACTTCCAGATCAAGACTGTCAATCGCGACTACCCGCTTATGCCCCCAGAAATCCCGAAAAAACTTGGTCAGCCCCTCAGTTTTGATTGCCAGTTCGCTTTTATTATCTGCCATAATTGTCACCATCTTCTTTGATGATCGATAATACTCTTTGCAAATTCCATCCGCACAGTGATACCTGAGGTATAATTGATGTATTTTCGTTTCGGCATACTATGCCGGGGCTACCTGCGTCTGTTCGGAACCCTGGCCCTGGTCGTTCACTTCGACGATCTCACCCCGATCGGCCATTTCCTGTAGTTGCTCGGTGTGAGAACTCAGCTCTTCTCCAAAGCGTACCAGTCGGGCACTATTAAAAATAATTATCAATGACGAAACCAGGTGGAGCATAACCGCCACTATCGGAATAATCCACCCCTTAGCAGTTAGAGCGATTCCGACAATAATAAATAAGATACCAAAACCCAGATTCTGCAATACTACTTTTCGGGTTATCCGTGACAACCGCACCAGGAAAGACAACCTCCTCAAATCATTGTTCATCAAAGCGATTGAGGCGCTGTGAATTGCTACATCACTTCCGGCGGCCCCCATGGCCACGCTCAAATCGCCCGCAGCCAGCGCCGGAGCATCGTTGACGCCGTCACCCACAACCGCAACCTGATAACCTTCCTTTTGCAATTCCCGCACCAGTTGGAGTTTTTCCTGAGGCAGGCACTCGGCTTTGACTTCGCTGCAGCCCATCTCAGCCGCTACACGTTTGGCCACCGCCAACCGGTCGCCAGTAACCATGATCAGCCTTTTCATGCCCAGTTCAGCAAGATCGCTAACCGCATCACGGGCTTCTTCTCTGGTGCGATCTTCCATGCCGATCCATCCGATGCATTTTTTCTCCTGAGCGATATACAGGAGACTGACACCTTCAGGCGAAGCCATTTTCTCGTCCTGCAGGGCGGACATGTCCACGCCCTGGGTCTGGAGCCAGTTTTCACGCCCTACCATAACCTGTTTGCCATTGATTATCGCTTTTACGCCGCGGCCGGAAACTTCCTCGAAGTTTTTCGGCTGGGCCAAATCCAGCTTGGCTTTTCGGGCGACATCCACCAGCGCCTTGGCGGCGGGGTGTTTACTGAATTGCTCAGCCGAAGCTGCGGCATTGAGCATCTCGGCGGGGTCAACATTGGCAATCGGGGTTAATTTTGTTACCGCAAGCTGCCCGGTGGTCAAGGTCCCGGTTTTATCGAAAATCATCGCATTCATCTTGCCGGCCGATTCCAGATCAGAAACATTCCTCACCAGAATCCCGAGACGGGCGGCACTACTCAACGCAGCCACCATAGCAGTGGGAGTTGCCAGAATCAACGCACAGGGGCAGGCGATAATTAACGTGGCGATTGCCCGTTCCAGATTATTATTGGTAAACGCAAAGATAATTACCGCGATCATTAAAATGGTTGGCGTGTACCAGTGCACGTAACGGTCGATTATCCGCATGATGGGAATTTTGGTGCTCTCGGCCTGCATAATCATCGACTGTACCCGGCCAAGAGTGGTCTCGCGTCCGGCCATGGCCACCTCAATATCCAGTACGCCGGTCAGATTGGTCGTGCCGGCAAAAGCCTGATCACCCACAGCCTTGTCAACCGGAACCGATTCACCGGTGATGGTGGCCTGATTAACCGTCGATTCACCCGAAACCACCTTGCCGTCGGCGGGAATATTATCACCGGGACGAACACGAATTTTATTGCCCGGTTCCAACGTCGAAGCTTCCACTTCGGATTCGGTGCCGCCGGCGTTGAGCAGATGGGCGGTTGTCGGAGTAATCCGAATCAATGATTCAATGGATGCCCGGGCCCCCAAAGCGGTTCGCGTTTCGATCAGTTCCGCCAGCAGCATAAAAAACGCCACCGCCCCGGCAGTGCGATAATCTTCAACCGCAAAAGCCGCCAGAATTGCCAGCGCCACCAACTCGTCCATGTGCCCGTGACCAGTCATCAGACTGTGCATTGCATGCCAGATGATCGGGGTCGCCAACAGTATCGCCCCAACCATTGCCATCATCTCGGCATGATTGTTCCCTTCAGGGAAAAGGTATTCCGCCACCAAGCTGTTGATTAACAACGCCCCACCCAAAAGTGTTCCCAGCAAAGACAAACTGACTCGGAACGCTTTAGACTGGGTTGATTTGCCGTCACCAACAGCCTGATTATCCATTAAGTTATGATGATTATGTAAACCCATTTATCAATCCTCACCCCCCGGCATTTATATACTCAAACCAAGTGAGAATTCCCGATAGTGCGAATTGTAAGCTACCGCTTACAATGGGTTTGTGGCACTATGAACCGGGAAAACTCAATCGTTATCGGTATTGCCCGAAACATATCTGCCGTCGGCATCACCGTCGGCTATCTTTCGTTTTTCATCGCTCCCGCGGCCTTTCGCTCCTGCTCATCCAGCTGTTGCCTTTTCAGTTTTGCAGCACTCTCGCGCTGTCGAACTGGTATCATAGCATCGCGGCTCATATACATGCGCATTTCGAGCGGCTTTGAGCCCGAGACCGGCATGACGAAATTTTCATCCGCGTTAGCCAAAACTTCCCGCAGCGTCTCCTGGTATAATTGATCCATGGTTACCGCAAGCAACTCGGCATAAGCCTGTTGACGCTCTTTGAGAGCAACAGGCCCATCTCCAGAGACGCGTTGATTTGCCGCATCTTCAATTTTACCGGTTACTTCCGAAAGATACCTGGCATCAGCATTTGCCGACTCAACAACTTTGGTATAATAACTTTTTGCTTCGGCATTCAACCTGGCCGCGTCTGCCTGGGCATTATCAACAATTTCACTGGCCACGGCTCCGGCATCAATGACCTGACTTTTAGCTGCATTACGCGCCTGCTGGGCGGCATCGAAAGCCCTTTTTACCTGACGCGGCGGAATTTTTTCCATCAGATCCAGACCGATAATCTCCAGCCCCACATCGAGAGCTGCCAAACGCTCCTCAACCAGTCTTTTCACCTCACCCTGATAGCCAATTACATTGTCCCATAGTATCTCGCGGATATCGTGATTGGCACTGGTAACGATAACTGCATCAGAAACAATTTTACGTAAAAAATCATTGACCGCATACCAACCATCGCCTTTAACCAAAACCCCTTCGGTGCCATCCCACAATTGCTCGAAAAAACGTAGCGGATTCACTATCCGGTAACGTAAACGCCACTGCGAATGAACAATATTATAATCCACGCCCTGGGCAGCAATCCCCAGGCCTTGCGGATCTGTTCCGGTATTATTGGCGATATTCATTTCAACAGCACTTTGCGAAGCGGTCAGACTGTAGCCGTCTTTGGCAAACTGCAGAGTCGGATCTACACGCGTTACCCTTCCCATAGCTTCAGCTTTTCTATCTACCGTGTACCAGAAAGAATCAACATCCAACTGACGAACCGAATCTTTGCTGGGGATCATAACGGCTTCTTCGATGGGTTCAGGCCATTTCCAGTGCGGCCCGGGACCATTAACCGCTAAAGCACCGTAACCTTTTATCCTGCCGAAACGCAATTCGATCGCCTGCTCATTCGGCCCGACCGTATATAGACAGGTCCAGGCAAATAAACCGACCATGCAAAACATGATAATCTTCAGCATCACAAAGCTGATGCGCAATGCATCTACCAACGCTTTACTGGCGGGATCCAAGCCTTCAACATCCGACGGGGCAGGATTTGGTTTCTGACCGCTGCCGGGCTGAGATTTATTTTCACCAGTTTTATTACTCATATCGTAAATTCTCCGCAATTACCTGTCTCGAAATTTATTGCCGCCTGGGCGAACTAGCGATTCCGGCCACTTGCCGCCGGAACTGCAGCCGGCGGAGTAGATTTCAGTTTGGGTCCGGATTCCAGCAATTCGTAAGGCGGGGTCTGCTTGTCAAGGATAATGGTTGTGCGGTTATTCAGGGTTTTCCTCAACGTCTCGAGCCGGCGCAAAAAATTGGCCAATTCCGGATTCTTCAGATAAGCTGAATAATGCTCGGCCGCCTTGGCGTCACCCTGACCCATGGTTTCCTTGGCCTTGGCCTGCGCCTTGGCTTCAAGCATAGTCGCCTCACTGGTAGCTCTACTGATAATTGTTGAAGCCTCCCTTGCACCCTGGGAAACATACTTACGTACTTCGGCATATCGGTCGGCACGCATCCGTTCAAACACTTTACCAGTCACATCGTCAGGCACCCCCAAGCTTCTGATACCAAGATCAACTATAGCAATGCCGTAACCATCGCCGGAAGCAGCTTTGTCGCGTACCCGTTTAAGCATGCCGCCCACTTGGCCATCGGAACCTTTTTCAAGCTCGCGTAATTTAAATCGGTTGCTATCGAGAGTTACCAGTTCATCGAAATTGTATTCACTAATTATATTACTGGCGTCGCTTATCCAGCCCCTCAAAGCCTCTTTTGCTTTATACAGCACTTCTTCTTTGTTGATAGCGCCGCTGGGACTAAATCGGCGGTAAAACACCTCGGCGTCCTCTATCTGCCAGTTGACATAAACGGACAATACAACATTCTGTTTGTCCCTGGTTGCCTTTTGGGTCAACTGCTGCTGCAAAGTCTTTATGCGACCGTCAAACTTTACCACACTCTGCCCGGGCCAGGGCCATTTCCACTGCAGGCCGGACTTTTCCACCGTTCGAGAAATCTTTCCCAGGGTTAAAACCAGGGCCTTTTCCCGGGTACGCACGGTAAAAGTAATTGAGTACAGTACCAGAATACTCACAATTGTAAACGCCAGCACAATTACACCAATATGTTTTTTCATCTAGGGGCCTCCTCGGCTTTTTCTGAAACGCCCATTTCGCTGAATATGTCTGATTGAAGTTTTTCCTTCATATCCATCTCATACACCCAACTATCCACATTATCCGACGTCAACACATACTTACGCATCGCCGGTAACATTTCTTCCAAAACCGACAAATACTCTCGCTCCAGGTAAACATTTCCACCCTTTTCATATGCACTTGCCTGATGAGCAAATCGATCCGCGTCGGCCTTGGCCAGGGCTTCCCTTTCAAAGGCATAAGCCCGGGCCTGGTTTTCCAGAACCACAGCTTTAGCTTTCGCCTGAGCCATAATTTCTTCCGCCCGCCCCTGGGCTTCGAGAATTTTGGCCTGCTTTTGCTGCAAGGCCGAAATTACCTCTTCAAAAGCCGGCGCCACTTCGATGGGCGGATGGACCGATTCGAGCCCGACAAAAACAACCTCCACTCCCATTTTGCATTCATCCACCTTGGCCTGAATTAATTCCTTCAAAGACTGCATCGTCAACTGACTGCCCGGACCCAACAGGGTTTCCATATCCGAATTGGCGGCATGATACATCATCTGGCGATAACAGATCGACTCAATCAAACTGCGGGGATCTTCATAACAGTAATCACTGCCGTAGCCATACCGGGCTACATCTGTGATCCGATAGTGCACCCCCACAGCGACCACCAGCATATTAAAGCCGCTTATTTTTTCCTCCGGCACACCTCTTGATGTCTCCGGTAATCCTTCTGGTTTAGTTTCCACAGCTTCGCCATCACCGGACTCCTGTTCTTCCGTTTCGCCACTGGCCACCAGAAATGGATATTCCTGGGCCCAGTGTTCCTTAGGCCAAAAGATCGGCGTCATATCCGCTTGTTTATTGCCCTGTTCGTCAATTTTCGGTGGTTTTTTCTTGAAGCCAACTTCTAACATCTGCAACCGCTCTACAGGAAACGGTCTCACCTGGTCAATGGGCCAGGGCAACTTGAAATGGATACCGCTGGTGAGTGGATCATCAATATTTATCGGCCGCCCCCAACGCTCCAGCACACCCACATTGCCCGGTGGAACTATCGCAACACAGCTCAACACATACAATGCAAAAAGCTGTATCAGCAGCAAAGGGACTACTGCCCGCTCCAGCAGCTTGTAGAACCAGGTCTCCGAAACCTTGAAACCAAACTGATAATCTATTGCGTGAGCCGCGGTCCGCATGATCCCACCCGGCTCACTGAACAAACCTAATAATCTCGACTCAAACGCTGCCCGACGATAGCGACCCTTCACTCGCGGGCTAAACGCGTCCAACACCAGGTTCAAAATGATTTCGGCGCCAATTAACATCATCCCCGCCACCATCACATAAGCCATTATCCGTTCAGCAATCGCATAACGAACGTTACCGGACAATATTATGATCGCAAATATGATCGCCAACGCAAAACAGGATAGCGCGTTACTGAACAGATAACTTCCCCCGGCCCGCAATGGCCGCCACTGGTTTTGCTGGCTCATTCCCGAGGCATACCGGGAAAACAAAAAACTAACAACCGCCAGCAACACCAGATACAACGCTGATTCCAGAAAACTGTCCCGCACCTCCGGACTAATAGTAATCAGGTCGGTAGTTGCTCTTATTGTCCGAAAAAGCACAAAACCCATTACCAGCAGGTAAACCGCGGTCAGCACCGAAAAAATCGGCAGCAAATACTTCTCCAGCCAGTCCAGCCGTCTCTGGGACAGGTGCATACTGCCTTCGACTACTGAACTCTCAAAAACCGAAGTGTCCTTGCCTTCCCGTTTTAGCCGCTGGTACTGCTCGACATCCAGATGCTCCTCCAGGGCCAAGCGACGCTGACGAAACTGCAGTATCAAAATCAGCCAAATCCCGACACCACCCAAAAAATGCCAGGCAACTACCCCCCCCGCCAAAGAATAAGCATTATTGGCAATTAACATCGCAAAGACAAAAAAGAGTATCTGCAAAAATAACGCTATCAGAGATAACACTTCCGCCCGCCGGGGTGATAAATTGGTGCTTTTACTCATAAAATTTCCCAATTCCATATTTTGATCGAATCTTTTTTATTAACGAAACGAACCTGAATTTTCATGCAACGTAACCTTAATGTGTTCTCAAATATTGTTTACCAGGCTAACGTCCTATAATTATAACCACTCACAAAAGCAGCAAATATCATAATTATTAAATAAAAATATGCAACCCTAAAGCTATAAATTATTACGCCCTAGATATTTATGATTTTTATTGAAAATTCCATCGCCTTATGTCAACATCAACGCGAAATTAATTACCAGCTTTCGCTGGACCGGATTCGCCGCGATCTCGGTGTGGCTAACGACGCTCCCGATGGTCGCTTAATCGTTATAAATATGGCAGTTAAATACAAATTCCTATACTATTTAATTAATGGCCCGGCAAGCCTTAACAGGAGTTAATAATGCCGTACAGATTTTTCGCCATCATAACTAATACTTTCACCGAAACTCTCAGGCAACCTATTTTCGGCATTGTGGTAATCAGCACCATTCTGTTACTTATCCTTAGCCCGTCCCTGGCAATGTTCACCCTCGACGACGACAACCAGCTGCTCATGGACATCGGGCTCTCCACTATCATGCTGGCGGGGATGCTGCTGGCTGTCTTTGCCGCCACTTCGGTGGTATCCGAAGAAATCGAGAACAAAACCGCTCTGACCGTCATCTCCAAAACCGTAGGCCGAGGCATGTTTGTACTTGGCAAATTCACCGGTATCGCCGCCGCGGTCATCCTTGCTGAATATCTGCTTTGTCTGGTGCTGATAATGGTTATCCGTCATGGCGTCCTGCAAATGTCTTCCGAAAAACACGATATCGTCGTTATGACACTCGGTTTTGTCGGCCTGGGACTTACTTTTATCCTCAGCATGGCCGGAAACTATTTTTACAAATGGCGTTTCAGTTCAACCACCATTATCGCCGGAAGCTCACTGGCTACTATCGTTCTTTTGCTGCTTTATCTGCTCGATTCTCACTGGAAAGTCAATCCCGCCGAAAATAACCTTCAGTGGGGCATCCTTGCTCCCATGACTTTAACTCTCATTTCGGTACTGATAATGACCGCCATTGCCGTGGCCGCCGCCATCAGATTTAACCTGATTACCACCTTGGCTTTCTGCTGCCTGGTTTTTATTCTCGGTGCCGTCCTGGAAAACTGGCTCGGACCTGTCGCTCGTGCTCAATCAGGCCTGGAAAGCTATGCCGCCTGGGCGGTCCTTACCGTCATACCAAATATCAGCTTCAGCGTGGTCACCAATAATACCTATCAGGGAACTCCCATACCGCTGGATTATATCGCCCAGGTCGCCCTATATGCATTCTTTTACGTTACCGCATGCCTGTTGTTCGCGATTATTTTGTTTAGAACCCGGGAAATCGGATAAATTTCCATCCCGGCTACCGCAAATCCGGCATTCATAAGCTATCTCCTTAAAATATTAGGATTTAACTGCCATTTACCCCAAAAAAACCTCGCCTTGACCTGTCACGCCACAAAATCTATAATTGCATTTCGCGGCGTTAGATTAGAAATATTCGCCTTTTATTCGAATAAATCATGGCAGATATGCAAATAACCATAAATGGCCAAACAAAACAGATCGAGCAAGGCTCGTCGGTTCGCGATCTGCTCGAAAAACTGAACCTTTCCGGCCCGGTCGCCGTCGAAATCCATCAGCAAATCTGCCCTAAAAAAATACACTCCGAAACAATTTTAAAAAATGACGATGTATTGGAAATCGTGACTATCGTGGGCGGAGGATCGTAAACCACTTATTCACAAACACTTAACTAAAGGATTCCAGGATGACCGTTAACGATACGAACCTGAAAATTGGCTCTTACGAACTCAAAAGCCGACTGCTGGTCGGAACCGGAAAATACCAGACTTTCGAAATCATGCAGCAGGCCCTCGAAGCCAGCGGCTGCGATGTCGTAACCGTCGCCATCCGCCGGGAAAGACTTTTAGACGATCAAAAAAGAAACATCCTCGATTTCCTCGATCGCGACAAATACACCCTGCTGCCCAACACTGCCGGGTGCTTCTCTGCTGAGGATGCCGTACGGTGTGCCAGATTGGCCCAGGAGCTACTCGAAATCGATTGGGTAAAGCTCGAAGTGCTTGCCGACAAACAAACCCTGCTGCCCGATCCGGTCGGCACACTCCAGGCCACCGAAACTCTCGTAAAAGAAGGTTTTACCGTCCTGGTTTACACCAACGATGATCCCGTCATGGCCAAAAACCTCGAAAACGCCGGTGCCGCCAGCGTCATGCCCGCCGCCGCTCCCATCGGCTCCGGTCAGGGCGTCCTGAATCCCAACAACATTCGCATCATCCTGGAAAGAGCCAACGTACCCATCATCGTCGATGCCGGCGTCGGTACCGCCAGTGATGTAACCGTCGGTATGGAACTGGGTGCCGAGGGCATTCTGCTCAACACCGGAATCGCCTCCGCCAAAGAGCCGGTCCTGATGGCATCAGCCATGAGGCACGCCGTCATCGCCGGCCGAGAAGCCTATCTGGCCGGACGAATCCCCCGCAAACTCTACGCCAACGCCAGCTCCCCTATGGAAGGGACTATTGCACCACATGCCAAATGATTTTGATCCGCAAAAGCTGCTCTCGCCCGACGGGGCCATTGCAAAAACGCTAAATTCCTATGAGATGCGCCCCCAGCAAATCAAAATGGCCCAAGCCATCGCCCGGGCTTTCGATAAGCCCGGACACCTGGTCCTCGAAGCCGGCACCGGCGTCGGAAAAAGCTTTGCCTACCTGATCCCCGCCCTGCAACAGGCCACAAAGTTCCGAAAAAAAGTTATCATCAGCACCTACACGATTTCTCTCCAGGAACAGTTGTTTCTCAAGGACATCCCTTTCCTGGCAAAAGTCAGCGACACCGAATTCATCGCGGTACTGGCCAAGGGGCGGGAAAATTATTTCTGCTGGCGTCGTTTCGATCAGGCCCAAAAACGCCAGGCTACCCTTTTCGATAAACCCGAACATTTTACCGCCCTGGAAGAACTCGGCCACTGGGCACTGAACACCCGTGACGGCTCACTCAGCGACCTCTACATCAAACCACCACCTGCCGTTTGGGAAATGGTCTCCAGCGAAAACAGCACCTGCCAGGGAAAACATTGCGTCCATCACAGCACTTGCTTCTACCAGAAAGCCCGGCGCCGCATGTATGGTGCCGACCTGATCATCACCAACCATGCCCTGCTGTTTTGCGACCTGTCTTTACGTTTGCAGGGTGGCTCTATTCTGCCCAAAACCGATTTGATCGTTATCGACGAGGCCCATAACTCCGAAAACGTCGCCAGTAAACATTTCGGCCTGCGAATCAGCAACAGCCAGGTCTCCTTCCTGCTCAACCGAATCTTCAATCCCAAAACCCAAAAAGGCATCCTCGCCCCGAGCCATAACGAAACCACCGTCGATCTGATTAAAAAAACCCACGAAAAGTCCAACATCCTTTTCAGCGACTTTCAATGTTTCATCGACAGCCAGTTCTCTTCCGGAGGCAACGGCCGAATCGACAGCCGCCATAACTTCAAAAATCCGCTCACCATTCCCCTGAACAAACTGGGCGATCACCTGCGCGACTTCGCCCAATCGTCAACCGAGGAACAGGAAAAGCTCGAACTTGACTCTTACGCGCAACGCTGCTGGGCTTTTGCACATGATCTCGAAATATTCATTCAGCAACGCCTGGGCAAAAGTGTTTACTGGACCGAAATCCGCCGACGACGCCACCACCCCATTGTCACTCTCTGCTCGGCACCGCTGCACATCGGTGAACTGCTAAAAAAATCCCTCTTTGAACAGTTCTCGTCCGTCGTATTGACCAGCGCCACTCTCAGCACTACCAGCAAAACAACTGACTCGCAAACTGAAATATCTGACTCAGACTCAATCACTCAACAGGAAGTTTCAAATTCATCCGACAACTCAAAAGCTGCCCCTAAAAAAAATCGATCAAACGGGTTTGAATTTTTCTGCTCCCGCCTGGGACTCGATCAGTTCACTCCTGTTCAACTGGGATCTCCCTTTGACTATCAGAACCAGGTCGTCGTTCACATCGAAACCTCACTGCCCGAACCGCAAAAACAGCAGGAAATTTATCTGGACGCCGCCGCGCCGATCATAGAAAAATACCTGACTCAAACCCAAGGCCACGCCTTTGTTCTCTGCACCAGCTTCAAACAACTAAATCACCTCGCGGACAAATTGCAGGAGTTCTGCTCCGAAAACAATTTCCCCCTGCTGTTCCAGCAAAAAGGAAAAAACCGAACCGCCCTGCTGGAAGATTTCCGCCGGAACCCCAATAGCGTCCTGCTCGGAACGGACACCTTCTGGCAGGGAGTCGATGTCCCGGGAACCGCCCTGAGCAACGTCATCATCTTAAAGCTGCCCTTTTCCGTCCCCGACCATCCCCTGCTCCAGGCTCGCCTCGAGCAAATCAAGCAAACCGGCGGTAGCCCCTTCTTCGATTATCAACTGCCCGAAGCCATCCTGAAACTCAAACAGGGATTCGGCCGCTTAATAAGATCCAAAACCGACAATGGAATCGTAGTGATCCTGGACCCCAGAATTGTCTCCAAAAATTACGGCAGAGCGTTCCTCCGTGCCCTGCCCCCCTGCCCTGTCCGGATTGAAAAACCCAATGAGTTCTAAAAAAAAGACTGGTTCCGCGTCATATATATTTCACCGGACTCAGATCAGAGCCTGGTCTCCGGCGAGATGAAACGCAACAGCGATTCCTTACTCCACTGAAACAAAGTACTCTTGCCGCAATTAATCTGAACCCGCCCCGACATATAAGGCTTCGATGCCTCAGGAAGCCCCCCTTCATCAATCTGGATAGTTACCTCATACACCGCTTCAATGGGCTTATCTCTGCCGGTTACCGGATCACGCTCGGTAAGCACTTCACCGCCAACCTTGTTACTCAGCGCCATCTTCTCGCCATACTCACCCATGTTTTTTTCACTGCGCTCGCTCACCGCCACCACTCGACCGGTGAACTGCTTCTTACTGAAGCTGTACAGCATCATTTGTGCAGATTGACCCAGCTTGCCCGCCTGCTTAAATATCCGCGCCCAGGTCTTCTCCGGAACCCAAACCTTACACAATAGCTCCCGCGTATCCGCCACCATCATCAACGGATCGCCCGGCCGGAAATACCTTCCTGCCAGAACCTTGGTATCCGAATCCCGCGACAGCAACTCCCCGTCAAAAGGCATCTTAACTTCCAGTTTGGAAATCCGCTCCACACAACGCTGCCTCTCACGTTCCCAGGCATTAAGCTGCTCAACCAGAATCTCCACCTGCGACGCACTTACATTACGCATCCGATACTGATTGATCGTAAACTTAACCCGCTCAACCTCCGCATCCAGCTTACGTTTCCAGAGCATCAATTCCGGATTCTCCAGATTCGCCAGCACCGCCTGTGGCGAGTCCGCGTTAACCCAAACTCCCTCAGTAACATGCTCTGCCCAATGCAACTTGCCGGCTACTTCCGCCCTCATCCAGTGCACCTTGGCCGGCTCCAGCACAAAATTCAGCGTCACATGCTGCTCATACGGATAAAACAAACCAAATCCAACCAACCCGATAATTATCGCCAGTAGGATTATCAATCGCACATTGGAAATCCCCATCGAAACTCTGCTCCGGGCAATCATGCTGCCCGTTTTATAAACCGGCAAAATCAACATCGTCATCGCCGAAAACACCACTAACACTCTGCCTAACCACACCAGGCGCAATTGCTCCAACATAAAATATACCCCATACAGTATCATCACCAAAATAAACCAACGATACACCCACGCCGCTACCGAATAGATCGGAAATATATAACGATAACGATGCTCCTCCTGAACCTGCTGCCCCCTGCCGCCGAATACATAACGAATCAACAACCCTCTTACATATTCTGTGGCCCGCTGACGCAAGTTCGGAATTTCTATCAAATCCATTAACAGGTAATAGCCGTCATACTTCAACAATGGACTGGCATTGAACAGCACCGTCGAAAACGAGCACACAATCACAATGTTAAAAGTCAACGCATGAATAAAACTCGGCTGTTGTGTATAATACCACACCACCGCCGCCAACGCAGCAAACCACAACTCCGTCATTACACCACCCGCCGTCACCAGCAACCGACGGTGCTTTTTCGGAAAAGTCCAGGCATCCGTCACGTTGCAATAGAAAAAGGGAGTAAACACCAGAAACAGGAATCCCATCTCGTGCACTTCCCCGCCATAATTCTTACAGGTCAAGCCATGCCCGAACTCGTGCAGCGTCTTGACAATCCAGATAATCACCAACAACACCGGAACGTTACGCAGCGTGAAAAAATCCGCGTAAAACATCGACGTGAATTCATCCCATCGCTTAGTCACCAACACCGCCGCCACCGTCATCAGCACCAGATAAAACGCAAAAAACTGCCAGGTCCAGATAAAACGCAAGTGCGGTATTATCCGGTTAAACAACTTGTCCGGATCGTACAACGGAAACCGAAAAAACATAAAATTACTGATCTGGGCAACAAACCGCCCCCGCCAGCGCGTCTTAGCCGTACGATACAAAAGCTCGTCCCGGTTCGGATGATCCATCACCAGCAGATTCCGCGACATCAACGAACTGACAAATGAACCCAGCTCGGACGGACTCAATAAATCACTTTCAAACTCCTTCTGGTGCGCCGTCAACAACTGATTAAGCGTAATCCGCTCGCGCAGCTTGCTGAGTATGAAATATTCTTCCCGGTTGAAACGAAAATACTTCAGCGACAACGGGTCCTTAACCACCCAGTAAGGCTGCCCGCTATAAAGCTGCTCCGAAGCCTGCAGCTCGCCGCGTAAGCGCGGCATCATCGTCTCCCCCGTCAACACCTGCTTGTCCGGTCCCGCTTGAGCCAATTTTATTCCTCAACCAATTCCACCCGGGCATTCATACCCGGCCGATAACGGTAACGACAAACATCAGACGAATCACCTTCGCTTTGCTTTTGCGGATTGGCAAATTCAACTTCAAAATTAAATTTCCCCGTCGTCTCCACCGTCGGACTGACATAAACCACTTCCGCTGCTATCGGCTCGGTCGAATTACTCGGCACATACACCCGGGCCGCCTGCCCCGGCTTCACCTTATCCAGATACGTCACTGATATCGACCACGGCACCCGCAGCCGGTCCACCTTCATCATCGCCACAACCGCCTGACCCACCCGAACCGCTTCACCCGGCTCCGACTGCTTGACCGACACAATATCCGGCACATTCTTAATGCTCGAAAACTGCACCACAACTCCATCCCAAGGGGCCATGATCGTGTGCTGCTCCAGACGCTTGCGCCACTGGGCCAGGTTAATTTCCAGCATCCGGATCTCCAGCTGCGCGTCCAAACTCTCCAGCATGGAAAGCTCAAAGGTCTGCTCCGCCTCACGCTTTTCCTTCAGAGAACCCACCCGATCACCACTTATTATCTTGTCATACAATGCTGTCACAATCTTCAAATTGTCCGCCGAGTATTCCTGGCGAATTTTCGCTTTTTTCAATAACGTACTCAACTCCTGCTGAGCTTTCAGCTTCTCGACTTCCAACTCCGCCAAATCCGAATCCAACTGAACCAGAACGTCTCCATGCTTCACAAATTCCTGAGGGCCAAACGGCATCTCCTTGATCACTCCAGGCTGATCCACACGCAACACCACCACTTTCTGGGCCCGCACAAAATTATAACTTTTCGACATCCCAACATCACCGGACAAGCCCTGCCCCACACTCATCGCTCCGCTCAGACCCCACGCAAATACTAAAACCGTCAATAATACCCCAAGTTTCATTTTCATAATTTCACTTTCCTTTCGCATAAATCCAAAACCGCCCCTCTGTCACTCTGCCCATCAACTGCTTAAAACAAACTCACCCGCATAAAATCAACAAACTCATGGGTAACTGCATAATACAAAGACTTCTCCCCGCACTCGATCGCCACCTTGCCCTTGAGCCCTTCACGCGGATCAACCACATCACGAAAATTCTTCGGCTCCGCCACCCGCACTTCAATAACGTTACGATATTTCTGCTCACCACTCTCCTGCACAAAAGCCCGCTTGGCGATAGCAATAACTTCACTCTCAAATTTCACCTGCGGATAAGCATTCAAAATCACCCTGGCCTTGAGCGTCTCGCCCTTTTCCTTATCCAGCTTCTGATAAGCTTTCAGCAACTCTCCCGCCTTATCTTCCGGAACATTCACCGTCAACTGCCAGGGCGTCTCTATCGAAACAATCTCCAGAATCGGCTCACCCCGACGCACCGGCCGGGACAATAACTGTCGCATCACTTCGTCACGAGTTATCACCATCCCATCGATCGGGGCAATAATCTGGTGATCCTGCTTCTGCAGTTCATACATCTTCAACTCAGCTTTCAAAGCCGACAACTCAAATTCATATCTCGGCTCCAGTGACGGATCCTTCAGAATCTCCTCCGCCATTTGCAGATTCATAGCAGCAATTTTATTCGACACATTACTAATCGCACTGTCGATCCTCTGCGTATCCAGCGTCCCCAGAACATCTCCCTGCTGCACTATCCGATCCGCAGGTAACTCCGCCAACTCCTCAATGATCCCATCCTGGCCAACGTACGCAATCCGCGCTTCGACCGGAACCAACTCCGCCGTCCCCACCACCTTAACCTGCATCGGAACCAGAACCGGCGACAACAATATTATCGCTAATATCACCGCCCAGACCACTCTTCTGGGCCAGTTCATTCGATACACCTTGTCCCGGAATGATCCCAAGCCACGAATCAGCGGCGAAAACGGTAAATTCCGATATTGCAGACTGTGCGCCAGTGCGCCACCCACCTCGCCCAACAATGATTCAATCTGCTGACGCTGCTCCTGCTCGATCGGCTCATCCTTGGCCTTCTCCACCACAAACGCCCCCACCACGCGCCCTTCGGAATGAATCGGAAAAACTCCCAACACCAGCGAGCCCGCCTGCAGCATATAAACCCGCGCCGCCGTCACCAGATCATCTTCATCATCCGCTGACGTCTGTGCCACTTCCGGTTTGTCCACGTGCAAAACCTTGTCGTTACGACACACCTCGCGAGCCACTTCCGAAATCCCCCGAACAAAACTGCTCTTAACTGCTACCGATTCCAGCCCCGATACCGATTCCATCCGAAACCTGCCCCGACTGTTATACGTCCCCGCCATGCAGCGATAAACTCCCAGCAATTCCTGCCCGTAATTCGCCATCGCATAACAGGTTCGTTTCGGGTCCAGACTGCTGTGCGCCGAACTGATAAACTCCCGGATTCGCTCGGCCCGCTGCAACTGCTCATCCAGCACCTTAATCTGACTATGCTGCAAAAACACCCCCGCCTTGTCACACAAGCCCATCACAAACCCCAGATAACCTCGCACCGCCCGCGGATCAACCTGCGGAGGAGAAATCACCAGCAGCACCGCCGCCACCTTCCGCGACGATATCACCGGCACAAACAACAGCGTGTTCGACGATTCATTGACCCCCGCCTCGCCCATACCGCCGTCAAAAACATTCGACGCTCCCTTGCCCGGCAACACAACCGGCCCTGCCGACTGCACAGTCTTCTCCAGTGCCCCCGCCAGCATTTCCACCTGACTCCCTTCTTCATCCAGACCCGACTCTGCCAGATTCATGTGACAGACCCGCACCAGCTCTCCAGCTGGACTTACCTGCCATACCCCCCCGCCGGTCCCCAGAACCGCCACCGTCCGCTCCAGGAATGTCCGAAAATAACCATCAATACCTACCTCGGTATTACTCAAACGGTCAATTTCCTGACCCAGGTTAACCAGCCGTTCCTGAAACGCTCTTAACTGGACATCTTCTGACATCCTGACCTCCTGACACATTCTTACTGTGTATTTGCTAGCTTATCTTGATATTTGAATTATTTTACCGTTTACAAAAAAATTAGTCACCGCTCAGAGCATATCCCCATCAAAACAGCCCTGAATGGGCAAAAGCAACGCTCCCTCGTCCTGATCGAGGGTTTGTTTTTTGGTTCGGATTCTCATGCCCGAATCTGCGTTCCTGATCGCCATTCGTTATTTGTCATTGTTTCATCATTCCGGCTTCGTCATTCATCATTAATTCCAAGGCCAATCTAAACCATGAACGCTTACGAATTACCTACCATCGTATTCACTCTGCCTGATAATATCACAAGCTCTCCCCGAAAAAAATCCTTTTTTAGCAGCATTTACACCAAATCCCATATATTTGGCGACACTGACTGCCAGAGAAGTACCCAACGAACGCGAAAGCCTGCGTTTCCAGATTGACCGCACAGCCGCTTGTGAGCCTTTTGACGCCGGCGTCATATTTTGCGCATACTAAAGGCCCGGCCTGAAATTAATCAGACCGGGCCTTTTTTCTTCATTTCAGCCCGTTCGGGCTGGCAACTTTATCAACCAACGTTACTGCGAATATTACGGTAGCCACCGGCGTCATTCACAACTTCATCGAAGTTGCTCATAACTAATCGGCCGTCAATCGATAGGTTTTGGGTCGTTCCCATAACCGTCGAACGAATCATCGCAAACGCGTCGATCGAATAGGCATCACCCATGATTCTCACATTCTTGGCAATCCTGGCCGAGAACTCATCAACATCGCCGCCGATGAACGCCTTGTTGATCGCATGGCCAACATCCACGGTTCCGGCATCATCGCTGATCCACAGTCTGTTAATTGCCAGAGGAGAACTGACTTCATCAGCATCACCGTTAACAATCACATCACCCAGGGACATCCAGCTGCCCGCCGCAACGCTCAGTTCGCCGACATGAGCCGTTCCTTCGGTACTGATGTTATCATCAGCACTTCCGCGTCTGACATTCCTCATCGTAACCAGCAACTCACGCAACTCTGTTCTGACTGTTGCGTCCAGATCAGCGTTGACACTCATCACGCTGGCTCTGCCGCGGCCGATCAGTTCAACCTCGGTCAGTTTGCCAAACACGATTTCATAGTCCGCCCGTACCGCACGATTGGCCAGCAGGAACAGCGTCTGGTCGTCACCAGCCAGATTCGTGAAGTGGTGACTCGCCCGACCGTTCAGCGTTCCTTCTTCTGTTACCGCACTGCTGTCACCGGCGATCAGCTCACCATAGTTGTAAGCAACCAGATCGGCAGCAGCCGTTACTGTACCTTCGACAACCATCGTGCCTACTTCACCATCGGTATCATTCAGGGCCGAACCCAGAACGTTAAGGTCTCCGGTCCAGTCACCAGCCACCGTCAGGGTTTCCAAATCACCTTCCAGATTGGCCTCACCGTCCAGATCACCTCTCAGGTCCAGATCGGTTACGCTACCCACAATATCCAGGGTCGCACCACTCTGTACGCCGTCAACCATCAAAATGCTGTCAATCGCATCGGTCATCGGATTATCATCAACGATACCCAGCATGCCGGTTCCGGTTACTGCGACACTGTAGTTGCCAATCGTGTAAACCGATACACCGGTCGCACCATTGTTGAACACCAGTGTCTCGCCGCTGATCGCTTCAATCTCAGCGGTCGGGCGAGAGCTCGATGCGTTTCCACCGTTCTCGGTGTACTGCGGTGCAACGATTCTGGCGATTTCAGCCTCGATCGGCACAGTTACTTCAACCCAAACATTACCAGCCGGTACCTGGATTCCACCAAAGTCGCCGCCGACTTCGATATCAGCCGAAAGGTTTCCAGCCGGTACATAGAAGGTACCCATCGTCGGTGCTGACCAACCATACGTACCGCTGTTGCCGGCATTGGTTGCTTCACCAGATGCGGTGAATACTGCTTCGTTAGCGTGCTCATTCATATCCCAATAACCATCTGCGTCCGTATCGGTCCACCAGATCGTCCCGGTATCCAGAGCAGCATTGTTGTCGCCATTGGCACCAATATCACCGGCTTCACTCAGGATGCCGCCTTCACTGGTCAGGAACCATTCCGGTACTCCGGTCAGACCCCAGTCCAGCATATCCTGCCGCATCTTTGCGATGTTGCTGTACTCAGTATCAATCGCCAGCGATCCCTCACTGACAAACGATCCATCGATATTCTCACTGGCCACGATATGACCGATTTCCTCACCGGCATGTATCTGGGCATCAATCGAGCCCGTCAAAGCTACTGTGTAGCCATATGCATGAGGAACAAAGGACGTCAGGACAACATTGCAGCAGCCCATTACGCCACCGGCATTCGGAGCGTAAATATTACCGGTAAAGGGAATACCAACCGCATCGTCACCCTTGGCGGTGTCCAGCGTGGTCGGCTCATAAACTACATCGTAAACAGTTGTAATCAGGTTTTGCAGATTCTCACTGGTCAGACGATTCACACCGTCCGACAGCAGCGGATTAGCACTATCATTGGCAACTACCACTCCAACATCACCGGGACTGGTCAGATTGAATGTTCCGGTATCAAACAGGAATACATCACCAATGCCCAACGAATCACCACTTGGGTTAGTTACCGTCAAGGCCGTTGCGGCACCGATTACATAGACGTCACCAATAGTGTCGCCTTCGGTGTAGGTCGCATTTACGAACGAATTAGCGATCCACTGAGCCGTCATGGCTCCGCCGGTCAGGGTTACAACATCGGTATCGCCGGCATCACCATATACCACGTGATCAATGATGTCCACGCTCTGGATACCAGCCGAGCCGCCCAGTACTGCCGCACTGCTTATGCCGCGACCTTCGATAATGATGGTGTCGTTACCGCCACCACCAACAAAGATATCGCTGTTCAGTGCCGGGCTGGTCGCCATACCATCGGCGATAATATAACCGTCGGAGTAGATCGTGGTGGGTACAAAGTTGGGATCCACTCCCGTTTCGCCACCGTTCACACCACGCAATCTGCCAGCTATAACAATCACATCTGTATCACCATCGTTACCAACCTCGTCACCAGCCTTGACACCGTTCAGATCACCAGCCAACTCCAGACCCGGAAGTTCCGGATCCTGGTCTGCACCGGTAATCACAATGTCATTGTTGATGTCGGTAGCCACGAGTATATCCGTATAAGGTGCGTCAGCTATCTGGATATTGGCGTTAACCGAACCACCCGGGGTTTCTTCACCACCGTCGGCCCAGTCACCGTCGTTGTTCGCATCCAGCGCGATACCTACCAGAATGTCCGGTGCACCAACAGCAGCAAGTAAACCGCCGTTTGCCGTCAAACCAAAACCACCGGTAATCGCACCAACTATGTTAAGCGCGCCTTCCAGGTTGCCGCCAATCGCTATCGCAGCGCCCAGATTAGTAAGATCACCTGCGCCGCCGGCGGTATTGGAAACCACCAGATTACCATGGTTCGGAACATCAGCAACTTCATCGCCAATTAACGAAATTGGACCGCTGTTGCCGGTTACTACCAGGTTGATGTTTTCATTGGCATCCGCAGCATTGTTCATCGACCAGACTACCACATTACCCAGATTGGCAATGTTGGTAATCGTTGTCGCCGGATTCAAACCCTGCTCAGTTCCACCGTATTCGCCGCCGCCGAGCCGATCAAAATCAGCACGGGTGTTGGTCGAACCGGCAATAACCGTTACCACCGGGTTATCAATGATATCCAGGTTGTCATCGATACCAATCGAAATCGTGCTCACATTAGATGCCAGAACAATCGCTCCGGTATCAGCTTCGTTCTCGATGAACGAGCCGACCATATCACCCATGATCTCACGAATACTGGTGTCCATCGACAGGCCGGTAACACCGTCCAGAGTAATCCGGCTAATCACCGGACTGCCTGAAAGCACACCAGCCGGGTCAATCGTCTCACCGCTCACACCATCACCAAGGTAATCGTACGTGCCAGCCAGACCACCATCGATACCATAAATAACCGCTTCCGAACCTGTACCAACCGTAATTACATGACGGTTGAAGGTGTTGGCCGCGTTGGCATCGGCAAACTGGAACAGCACCGTATCAGCCAGCGTAACCGGCTGGCTCAAATCGCGATTCAATGCCGTAATAGTTACATTCGGTCCCAGCAGTAAAGTAGAGAAGACCGTCGGTTGATCATTTTCAACACCGGTCCCCAGACCCTGCAGCCCGGCACCGTAGAATGTGTGGTTCGCATTGCCGCCTTCGGCATCACCGGAGATCATGATAATCTCAACGTTACCGAACTCAGCCAGAGGTTCACCAATATCACCAAACAGGTCACCCTGAATGCTGATTACTTCACAATCGCTGTTAGCCGAACCTGACGCCAGCGTAATTCCGCCGCAATCAAATTCAGATGCACCAGATGTGATAATCGCCAATTCAGTAGCGGCATCCAGTCCGGTAACATCCGTCAGCGTAATCCGGTCATCAATTTCAAAGCCATCATTCACTTCCGGCTGATAGGTGATATTGGCCGTGTCATCAGCGCCATCAGTTGACGCCGAGAAGGTTTCACCATTTATAACTGCCTGGAAGAAAGGCGAGGCCGTACGCGTTGCCGCCTGAATCGTGTTGACACCACCGTTATTCACATCACCGGTTACTATATCAACCATGAAATCGAGCGCGGCTGCATAATCAACATCGATTACACCATCAAGTGTATCGTCACCGTTATAAATAACCACATTGGCATTAAGCTCAATGGCATCGCCCACCTGGGCGCCACCGGCAATAATCCGCCCGTTAACCGCTGTCGCATCCGTGTCATCCCAGATACGCCCGGAAATCTCACTGGCACCATAAATGGTCAGTGAATCGTTCAATGCCGTATCAACTACATTGATACCATCCAGATCAACCGCGTTCGTAGGTTCACTCGGGGCGGCGTTAGCATCGGCCGCAGCAGTATTAATCATCAGTTCCATGTCGTTACCATTGGCACCGACATCACCCTGCGAAGTCAACATGCCAACATTACCGTCAGAGGTAATGCTCAACCGGGCAAATCCACCGTTAGAGGTAATCGCACCAACAGTACGAGTAGCATTGGTATTATCCGTTGCACCGTTATTGGTGTTGATGACCAGAGTGTTCGCACCCGTGGTTCCAATCGTGGTCCCCGCGGTAATCGCCGGAACCAGACCAGCATCATCAGCACCATCAATATTGGCATTAAAGGTAACTGCGCCACCTGCCGCAATACTACCGGTAACATTAATAATACCATTGGCCTGACCGACTGCTATTCCATCATGAGCGGTAAAGGTAACCGGTGCACCCTGACCAAGACTCAGCAGTGGAGTCGTGTTACCAATCTGGCCAATTACACCATTGGCATTGGCCCCATCGTTCGTGGTAAAGGTAACCGGTCCACCCAGGCCGATGTAAGTGGCATTGACATTGCC